>JANYAA010000029.1 GCA_025355255.1 Chloroflexota bacterium
TCGAGGAGAGGACGGGCAAGACCCCGCGCGAGTTGATTGAGCTCGCCAGGGCACGCGGCTACGACGACTCATCTACGAAGGCCGGCGTGATCGACTGGCTCAAGGCCTACTTCGGCTTGGGCCGCGGTCACGTGATGGCGCTCGTCACCGTCATCAAGAACGGCCCCAAGATCGACGCCAAGTGGGTCGCTAGCGACAGCGTGCACCGCGACCCCTCCGACACGCTCTGGCTCGACGGCAAGGCAACCAATCCGGCCAGCCGGTAGCGGGCTACGGGCCGCCGGGTAGACCTACCGCGCGGCGCCCGCTTCAATTGGCTCGGTGGCTGGGCCACCTGCGCGGCGGGGGGCCGGTTTAGCGCGCAACTGGCATCGGGAGCCGCCCAAACGACGCGTGCGGTGCGCCGTTGGTCTCGCCGGCGGCCAGCGGGGATCGAGGGACGCGGCACGGCCACGGCGGGCGCCATCGGTAGCGATCCACGCCCCCGCGTGTATACTTTCCCGCAATACAGCGAGGCCGCCAACGAACGTGGGTGACCAACCCACGTTTCTTTGTGTCGAACCGCCCCGCAGTCCGGGGATGCCAAAGGAGGCGCAGGATGAGTCGTGATTTTGTCGCTGCCCTCCTCCAGCTCAACGCTGAGAAGCAGGTGCCGCGCGAGGCCCTGGTCCGGGCGCTTGAGGACGGCATCCAGCAGGCCTATCGCCGCGTCGCCGGCCGCGAGGACATCTTCGTCCGGGTAGAGACAGACAGCGGCCGCATCGACGTGTGGCGCGGCCGTCTTGTCGTTGACGAGGTGGATCCCGAGTGGGCGTCCGCGCAGATCTCGCTTGACGACGCCCGTGCCATTAAGCCCGACGTGCGCCTGGGGGAGCCGATCCTTGAGGAGCAGCTTGACGGCGACCACTTCGGCCGAATCGGCGCGCAGACAGCCAAGCAGATCATCCTCCAGCGCATCCGCGAAGTTGAGCGCGACCAGGTCTATGACCAGTTCGCCAGCCGCGAGGGCGAGCTCATGACCGGCACCGTTGGCCGTGTCGAGCCGCGAGCCCTCATCCTGGACGTTGGCAAGGGCGTCGAGGCGATCCTCGCCACCACCGAGCAGAGCCCGCTTGAGCACTTCCGCATTGGCCAGCCGGTGAAGGCGTTCGTGCTCGAGGTCCGCCGCTCACCGCGCGGTCCACAGATCATGGTGAGCCGCACGCACAAGAACTTCCTTCGCAGGCTCTTTGAGCTTGAGGTCCCGGAGATCCACGCGGGCACCGTGGAGATCAAGTCCATCGCCCGCGAGGCCGGCAGCCGCTCCAAGGTGGCCGTCGCCTCCCGCCAAGAGGGATTGGACCCCGTCGGCGCCACCGTTGGCCAGCGCGGCGCTCGGGTTCAGGCCGTGGTGGCGGAGCTTGGCGGCGAGAAGATCGACGTCATCCCGTGGAACGACGACCCGTCAGTGTTCGTCGCCAACGCGCTGTCTCCGGCGCAGGTGCTCGGCGTGGCGATTGACGAGGAGCACCGCATTGCCGCGATCACGGTGCCGGAGCGCATGCTCTCGCTGGCCATCGGCCGCGAGGGGCAGAACGCGCGGCTTGCCGCACGCCTGACCGGCTGGCGCATCGACATCCGCAGCGATCTCGCCGCTGCCGAGGCAGCCCGGGTCAAGGACGCAGAGCCCGAAGCCGAAGTCGCGGTCGCCGCACCGGAGCCGGCTGCAGCGGAGCCTGTCGTTGCGGAGGCACCCGCGGCGCTCGAAGCAGCTGCTGCCGAACCCGACGAAGCGCCGGTCGAAGCAATCGAAGGCATGCCTGAGCCCGCCGCCGAGGAGCCTCCGCTCGCCGCGCCGGCCAAGCGCAGCCGCAAGAAGACCGGGGAGGTGTCGTCGTAGCCCCGGCGACGGCCGGTCGAACCCGGCCAGCTTCGCCGAGGCAGCTCCCAACAAGGAGCTGCGTCGCGTGCCGCACTGCGCGCGCGAAACGCGACCTCGTGCGCGTCGTCCGCATGCCGGACGGACGCGTCGCCATCGATCCCACGGGCCGGCTCGCCGGTCGTGGCGCCTACCTCTGCAAGGACGCGGCGTGCTTCGACACCGCTGGCCGCAAGCGCGCCCTTGAGCACGCGCTCCGCGCAGCGATCCCGGCGGACCTCGCAGTCCAGCTTGCGGCAGGCCCGGATGGGCTCACCGCCACCGTCACGGCGACCGCCGTCGACATGACCACCCAACCCGCGCAGGCCCAGAGCCCGCGCCCCGACACCACAGACACGACGCCCCGAGGAGGAGCCCATGGCCAGAAGTAGGAGCGGCACCCGCGGCCGTCGCGGACCCCGCAAGCCCCCGCGCCGTACGGGCGGTTTTACGCCGTCGGGCGCGCCGATCACCGATCCGTCAGAGCGAGACGCGCTTGAGCTGCCGGCGACGATCACCGTCAAAGAGATGGCCGATCTCCTCGACGTGAACCCCGCGGACATCATCCGCGAGCTGATCAAGAGCGGCATCTTCGCCACCATCAACCAGCTCATCGACCGGGACACCGCGTCTCTCGTCGCCGAGGAGCTGGGCTATGAGGTTGCCGAGCCGCAGGTCGCCAGCGCCGCATCCGATGACGAGGAGGGCGGCCCCAAGGCCGAGGCAGCCAAGAAAGAGCTGTGGGACGAAGAGGCCGAGGATCCCAAGGATCTCGTGCCCCGCGCGCCCATCGTGACCGTCATGGGCCACGTTGACCACGGCAAGACGAGCCTGCTCGACGCCATCCGCTCCACAACGGTGGCTGCGGGCGAGCGCGGCGGCATCACCCAGCACATCGGCGCATCGGAGATCACCACCAAGGACGGCAAGCGCCTGGTGTTCCTCGACACCCCGGGTCACGAAGCGTTCACCTCGATGCGCGCCCGCGGCGCCCGAGTCACCGACATCGCGGTGATCGTTGTGGCGGCGGACGACGGCGTCATGCCCCAGACGCTTGAAGCCATCAGCCACGCGAAGGCAGCGAAAGTTCCGCTGGTCATCGCGATGAACAAGATTGACAAGCCCGACGCCAACACGGACCGGGTGCTCAACGAGCTGGCCCAGGCTGGCGTCGTCGTCGAGGCCTATGGCGGCGATACGCCGCTGATCCCGGTCTCCGCCAAGACGCGCGTGGGCATTCCCGATCTGCTCGAGATGATCCTGCTTGTCGCAGACGTCCAGGAGCTCAAGGCCAACCCCAAGCGCTCCGCCATCGGCACGGTCATCGAGGCCCGCCTCGATAAGGGCCGCGGCGCTGTGGCCACGATTATCGTCCAGACAGGGACGCTCCACGTCGGCGACGTCGTGGTGGCGGGGAACGTTGTGGGCAAGATCAAGGCGCTCGAGACCGCCGCCGGCAAGCGGATCAGCAAAGCCGGCCCCGCAACCGCAGCCGTGATCTTGGGGCTCACCGAGGTCCCCGAGGCGGGTGACGTGCTCCGCGTGGTACCCGACGTCATGCAGGCCCGCGCCCAGGTTGAGAAGCAGAAGGCCGCCGCCGCTGCCGCTGCACCCGGCGGTTCCGGACGGGCAACCCTTGAGGACCTCTACCGCCAGATCCAGGCCGGGCAGGCCAAGGAGCTGCGGATCATCCTCAAGACGGACGTGTCGGGCTCCATCGGCGCCATCGACCATGCGCTGGGCCAGCTCAGCACCGAAGAGGTCAAGATCAACCTGCTCCTTGAGGCGGCAGGCGACATCACCGACAACGACATCATGCTCGCGACGGCGTCCAACGCCATCGTCGTTGGCTTCAACACCGGCATCACCGACACGGCCCGCCGTGCGGCCGAAGCCGAGGGTGTCGATGTCCGCCTCTACGACATCATCTACAAGCTGACCGATGACATCGACTCGGCCCTCAAGGGCATGCTCGAGCCGGAGATCATCGAGGTGGTCGAGGGCCGCGCTGAGGTTCGCCAGATCTTCAAGGTTGGCAAGACCCAAGTCATTGCCGGTTGCTTTGTCACCGATGGGCGCATCGTCCGCAACAGCGGCGCTCGCGTCTACCGCGGCGGGAAGATTGTCGTCACCGACAAGCTCGAGGGTCTGCGCCGCTTCAAGGACGACGTCCGCGAGGTTGCCCAGAACTTTGAGTGCGGCATCAGCCTCGCCGGGTACAACGACCTGGTTGAAGGCGACATCATCGAGTGCTTCACCAGCCAGGCGCGCAGCCGGGCCGGCTCCTGAGGGCCGGTCTGACACAGCGCCCGGGCGGCACCACGAGGTGACGCGATGAGCCAGCGGATGGACCGCGTGAACGAGCTGCTCCGTCAGGAGATCGGCGCGTTGCTCGCGAAAGAGGTCGCGGACCCGCGCATCGGGTTCGCAACCATCACCGACGTGGAAACCTCGCCGGATCTTCGCCATGCGAAGGTCTGGGTGAGCATCATCGGCCAGGATGCCGACCGTAAGGAGACCTTGCGCGCGCTCGCCCACACCATGCCGTTCATCCGGCACGAGTTGGGCAAACGCCTTCGGATTCGCCGGATCCCCGACTTGCACGTGACCTTGGACGATTCCGCCGAGCGCGGGACGCGCCTGATGCACCTGCTTGACGAGATCGCGGCTGGCGTGGAGCCTGCGGCCATTCAGCCCTTCGACGAATCGCTGCCGACGCCGGTGAAGCGGCTG
>JANYAA010000032.1 GCA_025355255.1 Chloroflexota bacterium
ACACCGGGCTCTACACGGTGAGCGCGCACGTGCCGATGGGCGCCAACGTAGGCGCCACACCGGACGGCCGGCCGGCGCTGCAGCCGCTCGCTGACGGCGGGATGTCCGCCGTCTACGGGCGTGACCGCAAGGGCCCAACCGCGCTGCTCCAGTCCGTGGCGCGGATTGACTCGTACCTCGGCAGCAACGGCACGCTGCTCAACCTCAAGTTCCTGCCGCGGCTGTTCAAGTCGGCGGATGGCGCCAGGGCGTTCTCCTCGATGCTGCGCGGCTTTGTGCGGCTCCGCATCAACCACGCCCAGTTCAACGTGGTCACGCGTGAGGACCTGATCGCCGCGCAGAAGGAGCCGGACAAGTACCGGAATCTGACGATCCGCGTAGCCGGCTACACGGCCTACTTCACCGAGCTGGCCGAGGACTTGCAAAACGAGATCATCGCGCGCACCAGCTACGAGGACTCGTGAGCACCGGTCGCGTCTTCGATATTCAGCGCTTCTCGGTCCACGACGGCCCGGGCATCCGCACGACGGTCTTCCTCAAGGGATGCCCGATGCGGTGCCGCTGGTGCCAGAACCCGGAAGGGCTGGACCGCGCCGTCTCGCTCTGGCACTTCGAGAACCTCTGCGGCCGCTCGGGCACGTGCGTGGAGGTTTGCCCCACGATGGCCCTGACGCTTGGGCCAGACCGCCTCACCATCAACCATGCCGCCTGCACGCTCTGCGGCAAGTGCGTGGAGGTCTGCCCGCGCAACGCCCTGGCGTTCGACGGTCGCGATGTCACCGTTGACGAGGTTGTGGAGGAGGTCTTGCGGGACTCTGTCTTCCACGGCGTGTCCGGCGGCGGCGTGACGTTCTCCGGCGGCGAGGCGCTGGCACAGCCGCAGTTCCTCCTTAAGGTGGCCAGCGTCCTGCGGGAGCGCGACGTGACCACCACGCTGGAATCGGCGCTCCACGCGCCTTGGGCCGTCATCGAGCCGCTGCTCGACGTGATCAGCCTGTTTGTGGTGGACGTCAAGGTGGCCGACAGCGCCGCGCACGCGGTTGCCACCGGCGTCCCCAACGAGCTGATCCTCGCCAACGTTCGCAGGCTTGCCGAGCGGCTGGCGGGCACCGGGCGCATGCTCGTCCGTGTGCCGCTTGTACCGGGGTACACCGCCACCGAGAAGAACCTGCGCGCAATCGCAGAGCTGGTCCACGAGATCGACCCAGCCCTGCCGGTGGAACTGATGAACTTCAACCCGCTGGCCGGCGCCAAGTACCGCCGCATGGGGATGCCCAACGAGTTCGCCGACGTCACCATGGCGTTCTCCCCGGCGGAGGTCTCGGCGTTCAAAGCGTTCTTCAGCGAGCAGGGCGTCGCCGTGCGCTGACGTCCGCCGTGTGTGCGGAGCCTGTCATGAGTGAGCTTGTCCGCGGTCTGGTTGACGCCGCTGTCGCCGGCCAGCCGGTCTACATCAGCACCGTGCGCGCGCGTTTTGATGCGCTCGCCGCGTCTGAGGCGTTCGAGCTTGTCGCGCGCCTGCAGGCGTTTGACGGGGCTGACCAGCCGTTCAGGTTCAGGCTGCCGCTGCTTGCGTCGCTCCCGCCGGACGAGCGGGCCTTTGTCACCGAGTACGTCCTGTCCTCGCTCTACAACGTGATCTCCACGCTTGGCGGGCGCGGGATCGAGTTCGAGTCAGGCCACCCCGATGCCGAGTGGCTGGCTGCCGAGTTTCGCCGGGTTTTCGGGGTTGACCAGACGCGGCATGACCGTCCCGGCTACGGCCGAGCGGTGAACGTCTCCGAGCGAGTGGACGAGGCTGTGTCGCCGGCCGGAGCGGAGTCTCGCGGGCGCTTCACGGTGAGCGTGGGCCAAGCCTCGCAGGACGCCGAGCTTGCCGAGCCACAGGACGCGCACGATGCGCGAGGCGCCGGTCGGATCGTGGAGCTGTGCGAGCTTGCCACCGGCCAACTGCAGGGCACGGCCGTGTGCGGGATGGACATCGGCGGCACCGACATCAAGCTCGCCCTCGCCATCGACGGACGAATCGAGCGGCTGGTGGAGTACGACTGGTTCCCGGCCGCGTTCCGCAGCATCAACCAGATCCTTGAACCGGTCATCGCCCTCGCGCGCGTGATCCGCCTTGAGGCTGCTCGCCTGCGCGGTGCAGCCCCAGACGGGGACGGGCTGGCCGCCGCCCTCGCCCCAGCCTGGGAGCATGGCGCCGGTCCCGTCGAGTTCGCAGCTGCGGCCGCGGAAGGGGAATCCCTAGTTCCGACGGCGTTCGGCCTCGACGCCATCGGCGTCTGCTTCCCGGATGTCGTGGTGCAGGACAAGATTGTGGGCGGCGAGGTGTACAAGACGCGGGGCATGCGCATCGCGCTGGGCGCCGCGTACGAGGAGGAGTTCCGGCGCCTCTCGCACCTTGATGTGGAGCTGCGGCGGCTGGTCCGGCCCGGCGGCGCCGTAGGGATCATCAACGACGGCCCGATGGCGGCGTTCACCGCGGCCGTCGAGATGGGAGCCGCCGATCCTGCCTCAATTGCCGACGGCGTGTTCGCCCACACCCTCGGGACCGAGCTGGGCTCGGGCTGGGTGACCCACGACGGCGCCATCCCCGACATTCCGCTCGAGATCTACAACTGCGTCATCGATCTGGGCAGCTATCCGGAGCGCGCCCACGGCCCGGACGACGTCCGCAGCGTCAACAACTTCAACACGCTGGTCCCAGGGACGCTGCAGAAGTACACGAGCCAGAGCGGCGTCTTCCGCCTCGCGGCCAAGTACCTCCCAACCGACGACCCGGCGCTGTATCAGGAGCTGCTCACCCGCGGCCTGCTAGTGGAGGCGGCCGATGGCCTGTTCGTGCCAACGGAGCCCAAGGATCTGCGCAAGCCGCTCCTTGAGTTCCTCATGGCGGCAGCCGAGGGCGATGGCCACCCGGCCGTGCAGCGCATCTTCCGCGAGATCGGGGAGTTCATGGCGGTTGCCTGGCTGGAGTCGCGCTGGCTGCTGGATCCGGCGGCGCAGCAGCGGATCCTGTTTGGGCGCCTCGTCAAGCGCCGCGTCTGCTTCGCCCTTATGGTGGAGGGAGCCCGCCGCGTGGCCCCGGAGCTGGAGCTCACCGTGGCCGATGATGAGATGGCCAGTACGCCGCTCATGCGGGCGCTCAGCGATATGCCCGACTACACCGTCGCTCAGTTCGCCCAGGCGATTGGGGCGGTCCATTACGCAAACCTGCGGCTTCGTCTCATGGAGGCCCGCGCATGAACACGCCGAACCGCGCACCCGCTCAGCCGCTCCGCGTCGGCATCCTGGGCGCCGGGATGATTGCCACGGTGTGGTACGGGTATCTGCCGCAGCTGCACAAGGTTCGAGACCGCGTGGCGCTCGTGGGCATCGCGTCCCGTCGGCTGGCGCAGGCCCACGAGGTCGCGGCGGCCTACGGGATCGAACACGCCGTGGATTCGCTTGATGCGCTGCTGGCGCTCGATATCGACGCCGTGGTCAACCTGCTCCCAGGCCCGGCGCACTACGCCGCGTCCAAGGCCATCCTGGAATCCGGGCGGCACCTCGTGACCGAGAAGCCCATCACCTCAACGCTGGCCGAGGCCGACGAGCTGCTGGACCTCGCCGCGCGGGCTGGCCTGCACATCGTCGCGGCGCCGGCGGACATGCTGGCAGGGGAGTGGATTCAGGCTCGGGACCTGGTCCAGCGTGGCGCCATCGGCAAGGTGGCCTTCGGCCGGGTGCAGTCCTCGCATGCGGGCGCGGCGGGTCTCGCGTGGCCGGTCGATCCCAGCCAGTTCTATCAGGATGGCGTTGGCGCGCTGCTGGACCTGGGCGTCTACGGCATCACCCAGGTCACCGGCGTTCTTGGGCCGGTGCGGCGCGTGATGGCGATGAGCGGGATTACCGCCGCATCGCGTATCGCACGCGGCGGGCCGTTCGACGGCGTGGAGATCCCCGTCACCGCCCCCGACAACAACCTGCTGCTGCTCGACTTTGGCGAGGGCACGTTTGTCAGCCTTGACGCCACGTTCAACGTGGTGGGCTCGCGCGCGCCGCGGCTGGAGCTCTACGGCCACGAGGGGACGCTGCTGGTGAACCGCGGCGACACGGGTCTGCCGACGGGTCTGCCCCCGGTGGAGGTGTACCGCCTTAACGCCGCCCCCGGGCTCGCCGGCTGGATCAGCCCGCAGGACTACAACATCTTCCCTGTGGGGTCGGACCGCTTTGCTGAGCTGCAGCGTGGATCGCTGATCGAGCACCTCGCGGACTGCTTGCAGCTGGGGACCGAGCCGAGCGCCAGCGGCCGTCACGCCAGGCACGTGCTGGAGGTGATGCTTGCCGCGCAGCAGTCGGCTCGCGATGGCCGGGCGGTGGACGTGGCCTCGACGTTCTAACCTGTCAGCAGCACCCCGCCGCCAACAGCGTGGTTGAGATAGGAGCGTTTGGTTGAGAGGTCCCGTGGGGATCGGCACCGCCGTGATCGGCAGCGGCTTCATCGGCACGGTGCACCTTGAGGCGCTGCGCCGCATCGGCGTGCGTGTGGTGGGATTGCTGGAGTCCAGCCCGGAGCTTGGCGCCCGGCGCGCAGTGGAGCTTGGGTACCCCAAGGCGTACGCGGATCTGGCGGAGCTGCTGGCGGACCCCGAAGCCGCGGTGGTCCACGTCACCAGCCCCAACGAGCTCCACCACCCGCAGGTGAAGCAGATCCTCGCGGCCGGCCGCCACGTCGTGTGCGAGAAGCCGCTGGCGATGACGTCGGCCGAGTCCGCGGAGCTGGTCGCCCTCGCCGCGTCCAGCGGCCTCGTGAACGCCGTGAACTTCAACATCCGCTGGTACCCGCTCAACCAGCACGTCGCCGCGATGGTTGCCGGCGGAGAGCTCGGCGACGTCCGCTACGTCACAGGCCGCTACTTTCAGGACTGGCTGCTGTACGACACGGACTGGAACTGGCGCCTCGAGGCGGACCAGGGCGGCGCGCTTCGGGCGGTGGGCGACATCGGCAGCCACTGGCTGGACCTGACGAGCTTTGTCTCGGGGCTCCATGTGGAGGCCGTCATGGCGGACCTCACCACGTTTATTCCTGTGCGCCAGAAGCCCGCGGGCGATGCGGTGACCTTCTCCACGGAGCGTGCCAAGAACACCATCCCCGTGGAGATCCGGACCGAGGACACCGCGTCCATCCTCCTGCGCTTCGCCGGCGGCGCAAGGGGCTCCGTCAACATCAGCCAGGTGTCGCCCGGCCGGAAGAACAGCCTCGCCTACGAAATCGACGGCTCGGCCGCCTCGGCCGCCTGGGACTCGGAGAGCCCCGACCAGCTGTGGATTGGCCATCGGGACCGCCCCAATGAGCAGCTCTTGCGGAACCCTGCGCTGATGAACGCCGCCGGCGCCGCTGCGGCTCGTCTCCCGGGTGGCCACGTTGAGGGCTTCGCCGACACGTTTGGCGCGGTGTTCACCGCGGTCTACGCGGACGTCGCCGCCGGTCGGCCGTCCGAGCACCCACGCTATGCCACCTTCGCCGCCGGTCACGAGGAGATGCTCATCGGGGACGCCGTCCTGGAGAGCTCGCGCACCCGCTCCTGGGTCACCGTTCCGCGGGCGTAGGCCCGCCCGCCACACTCGCACAAGAGGTTCACGCGATGAAGCTCGGCTTCCTCACTTCCCCCTTCCCAGAGACGCCGCTGAACGATGTGGCCGACTGGGCCGCCGGCAACGGCTTCGAGGTCCTGGAGATCGCCTGCTGGCCCCGCGCCACCGGGCCGACGCGCCGCTACGCCGGCACCAGCCACATCGATGTGGCCAACCTGTCGCGCGATCAGGCTGTGGAGATCCGCGACGAGATCTACGCCAAGAACCTCGCCATCTCCGGCCTGGGCTTCTATCCCAACCCGCTCCATCCCGACCCCGCCCACCGCGAGCAGGTCATCGGCCACCTGCGCCACGTGATCGACGCGGCGGAGAAGATGGACATCCCGCTGGTCAACACGTTTATGGGCGGCGACGGCGCGCTCAACCAGGACCAGAACTGGGAGCGCGCGCTGCAGATCTGGCCGGAGATCGTGGCCTACGCGCAGGACCACGGGCGCAAGATCACGCTTGAGAACTGCCCGATGCTGTTCAGCAACGACGAGTGGCCGGGCGGGCACAACATCGCCACCACGCCGCGCATGTGGCGCCGGATCCTGGAGCAGTGGGGCGACACCATCGGGCTCAACTTTGACCCGAGCCACCTGATCCTCCAGATGATCGACACCCAGCGCTTCCTCAAGGAGTTCGGGAAGCACATCCTCCACTACCAGGCGAAGGACCTGATGATCGACCGCGACGGGCTCTACGAGCGCGGCGTGTTCTCGATGGGGATGGGCTGGCAGGTGCCGCGCATCCCGGGCCTGGGCGACGTGGACTGGGGTCTCGTCCACGGCGAGCTGTACCGCCAGGGATTTGAGGGCGACTGCATCATCGAGCACGAAGACCGGCGCTTTGAGGGGACGGACGAGAAGGTGAAGCAGGGCTTCCTGATCGCCCGGGACGTCCTTCGCCCGTACTGCCATTAGATGGCCACCGAGCAGCAGTCCCGGCTCGTCCGGCATGTCGCCGTCGTTGGCCTGATGGGCAGCGGCAAGAGCTCCGTGGGCTCGCGGATTGCCGCAACCCTGGGCTGGCCGATGCGGGATTCCGACGCGGACATCGAGGCCCAACAGGGGCACACGGTCCGCGAGCTGCGCGCTTCGCTGGGCACGGACGCAATGCATGCGCTGGAGTCGCGCCAGCTGCTGGATGCGCTGGCCGCCCCGGGTTCGTCTGTCGTATGTCCCGCGGCATCCGTGGCGGACGACGACGCGTGTCTCGCGGCGCTGGCCCGGCCTGATGTGGCCGTCGTCTTCCTCACGGTTGACCCGGCCATCGCCGCGAAGCGGTTCGCCCCGGGCGACCACCGGCCCTGGTACGGCGCCGATCCCGTGGTGTTCCTCGCGGCCCAGGCGGCGACGCGCTACCCCCGCTTCCGGAGCTTCAACCCGGTGGAACTGGCGACGGACAGGCACACGCCCGACGAGGTCGCCGCACGCGCCCTCGAACAGCTCGCCGCGCGTGGCGTGCGCTGGGCGCCGTAGCGGGCCCGGCACGCCGGTAGGGGTCCTTTGCGGGCGCATCCTGAAGCGTCCAGGCGCGTCGGGAAGTGAAGCCGAGCCCCACGATGCCGCTGCCGGCTGAACCTATCCGGCATCACGTCTACCCGGTAAGTGGCAGGTAAGCCGCGCCGGATACGTTCGCGCCGCAATTGGGCCCTGGAGCGGCGGTCGGCGAGAGCGTGCCAATCGGCGCCCGGGATCGCCCGTCTGGCTACCGGAGGGATGGATGCCGCGCGTCTGCGAGTTCTATGGGATCGTCGTGTACGTCTACTATGACGACCACCCCGATGCCCACTTCCACGCCGTCTACGGCGGCGATGAGGTTGAGATCAAGATCGCGGACATGTCGGTGATGGCCGGCCGGCTGCCGCCACGGGCTTTGGGCCTCGTCATCGAGTGGGCGAGCGCACGCCAGGGCGCGCTTGCCGAGGACTGGCAGCTCGCCGCACAGCATCTTCCGCTCAAGCCGATCGCGCCGCTGAAGTAGGATTTGGCCATGCTCCGCATCCAGCACGCCCTCGCGCTCGACAAGTTCATCGTGCGCCTCACCCTCACCAGCGGCGATGTGGTGGAGCGCGATTTGGCGGCGGTGCTTTGGGGGCCAATCTTCGAGCCGCTGCGCCGAGATCCCGCTCGGTTCCGCCAAGTGGTGGTTGAGGCGGGGACGCTCACGTGGCCCGACGTCGCGGACATCGACCCGGACACGCTCATCTGGGGTGGTGCGCCTCCGATGGACGCAGCTACACGCCCACCGCGCTTCCTAAAGCTCACGCCCCCAGGCGCCGTCACGGCCTGACTTCGGCAGACGCCGGGCAGGGCCGCACCGTAGGCCAACCGTGCGGCGCTGGTGCATTTGGGCCGCCTGCAGCGCCAAACGTGCGCTAGCAGGGGTCCCCAGCGCCTGATTGGACTCGCCGGCGGACCACTCAGCGCACACACTGCGCAGTTGGACTACACGGTGGCCCCGCGGCCCACCCCGGTGGCCCCGCGGCCCCGCGGCTCGGCGGGGGGCTCGATCAGCTGGCGGCGCCTGCCTTCGCTGTGATCTGCGCCAGCATCGCCGTCCATGACGTGACAAATGCGGCCGCGCCCTTGGTCTGCAGCTGCGCAGCAAGGGCGTCAGCGTCCACGCCGGCGGCGGCGAACTCGGTGGCCAGCGCCTCATCGCCGGCACTCTCCACGGCGAGCATCGAACCGACGCGCCCGTTCTTCGCGTACGCCAGCAGCGTGTCCTCAGGCATCGTGTTCACGGTGTGCGGCGCGGCGAGCCCGGCGACATAGAGGTCCGCAGGCATCGCCGCGTCCTTCACGCCGGTGCTTGCGAAGAGCAGCCGCTGCGGCCGCGCGCCGAGGTTGAGCAGCCGCTGCCAGCGGTCCGTCGCGAAGAAGCGGCGGTATTCGGCGTACGACTGGCGGCCGATGAGCAGCCCCAGCCGGTTTCGCAGGCCCTCGGGGACCACGCTGTTTGCGGCACCGTCCCAGCGGCTGATGAACACGGATGCCACCGACGCCACGTGGGCGCCAAGCCCAGCCGCAACGCGCCGCTCGATGCCGCGCGGGTAGGCCCCCATGCACGCGACGTAGTGCGCGGGCGAGAACTGCAGGGTGACGTTGACCGGCACGCCCGCGAAGATCACCTCTTCCACCGCGAGCAGCCCCTCCGTCGTGCCCGGGATCTTGATGAACAGGTTGGGCTTGCCGCCGAGGGCGTGGAGCCGCACGGCCTCGCTGATGGTAGTGGCAGCGTCATTGGCGAGCAGCGGGCTCACCTCGAGCGACACAAACCCGTCAACGCCCTCGGTCAGCTGGTGGACCGGCGCGAAGTGATCCGCCGCCCGACGCAGGTCGGCCAGGGCAAGCTCGAAGAAGGTCCCTTCCGTAGAAAGCCCCCGAGCGTGACAGCTGCGGATGTCCTCGTCGTAGGCGGCGGTGCTGGTGATCGCCTTGTCGTAGATCGTGGGGTTGGACGTCAGGCCCGTGATGCCGAGGTTGCTGATGTACCCGGCGAGGACGCCGCCGTCGAGCAGGTCGCGGGTGATGTTGTCCAGCCAGAGGCTCTGGCCGGCATCGTGGAGCTGCAGGGTGGGGCTGCGGTCAGGCATGGGAGTCCTCAGAAGTTGATTGATCGGCCCCGGACAGCCTGCGCGGCCTCGCCCAGGATCTCCGACAGCGTGGGATGCGGATGTGTGGCGCCGCCAATCTGGTCGGCCGTGGCCTCCAGCGTTGCGGCGAGTGACGCCTCGGCGATGAGCTCCGTGGCGTGTGGTCCGATGATATGGACACCCAGCACCTTGCCGGTTTCCGCGTGGGCGACCACCTTGGCGAAGCCTTCGCGGGAGCCGTGGATCAGCGCCTTGGCGATCGCCTGGAACGGGACCTTGCCCACGGCAACCGGCAGCCCGCGCTCGGCGCACTGGGCTTCCGTGAGTCCCACCGAGGCGACCTCCGGCCGGGTGTACGTGGCCCGCGGCTGCATCACGTAGTCCATCGGGTGGACGTCGCGTTCGCCGGCGATGCCGTGCGCGGCGATCAGCCCCTCGTGCGCGGCGGTGTGCGCGAGCAGGAGCCCGCCCACGATGTCGCCGATGGCCCAGACGTGCGGCTCCGACGTGTGCATCAGACCATCAACCTTGACGAACCCGCGGTCCACGACAACCTTCGTGGTCTCGATGCCCAAGTTCTCGGTGTTGGGTGCGCGCCCGGTGGCCACGAGGATGGCGTCTGCGGTGATCTCGGTGCGCTCGCCGCCGTCCGGGCCCACGGTGATGGACACGCCGTCGTCGCGGACGACAACCGAAGCAGCGTCAAAGCGGGCATTCACCAGCACGGTCATGCCGCGGCGCTCAAACGAGCGCTGGAGCTCGCGGCTCACCTCGGCGTCCTCCAGCGGGACGATGCCGGGCAGGTACTCCAGCAGCGTGACGGCCACGCCGAGGTCGTGGAAGGCCGAGGCGAACTCGCAGCCGACGGCGCCCGCGCCGATGACGACGAGGCGCTTGGGCAGCTCCGTCCAGCGCAGGACGTCGTCGCTGGTGACGATGCGCCGGCCATCCGGCACAAGACCCGGGAGCGACTTCACGCGCGAGCCTGTCGCCAAGACGACGTCGTTGGCGGTGAGCGTCCGCGAGGAGCCGTCCTCGAGGGTCACCACCACGGCAGACGGTCCGTCGAGACGGCCACGCCCGGCCACCCACTCCACCTTGTTCTTGCCAACCAGGCTCTTCAACCCGGTCCACATGCGCTTGACCACTGCGTCCTTGTTGGCCGCGGTTGCGCCGTAGTCAATTCGGACGTTGTCGGCGAGGACGCCAAGCCCAGCACCCAGCTCCTGGATACGGTGCGCAAGATCGGCCGATTCGAGGATCGCTTTGGTGGGGATGCAGCCGCGATGGAGGCAGGTGCCGCCGATCTTGTCGGCATCGACCAGAGCCACCTTCAGCCCCAATTGGGCCGCGCGGAACGCGGCGGAGTAGCCGCCGGTGCCTGCGCCCAAGATGACTACGTCAAACCAGTCTGGGTTCTCGAGGTCGCGGGGTCGGGCAGGCTCGACTGGGGTGGGCGTGCCAAGCCGGAACTGGTCCGGTGTCTCGAGACGGCCCTGAAGCGCCTTGAGAAACTGCGCACCGAGCGCGCCATCCACGATGCGGTGGTCTGCTGAGAGCGTGAGCTTCATCACCGGCCGGACTTCGACCCGGCCGTCCACGGCAACAGGCGTGGGGATCGCGGCGCTGACCGCGAGGATGGCCGCTTCGCCCGGGTTGATGATGGCGCTGAACTCTTCTACGCCAAACATGCCCAGGTTGGACACGGTGAACGTAGAGCCCGACAAGTCGTCCGGGGTTGCCGTGCCGTCGCGGGCGGCGATCGCCAGCGCGGCTGCCCGGTCGTGGATGTCGCGCACTGTCAGCTGGTTGGCGTCGCGGATCACGGGGACCACCAGGCCCCCGGGGACCGACACGGCCATGCCGAGGTGGACGCGCTCGCGCGGCCAGACGCTGGTGCCGTCAGTTCTGGCGTTGACATCGGGGAAGAGGGCCAGGGTGTCGGCCGTTGCCGCCAGCACAAAATCGGTGACGGTCAGGCTGCGCCCGCGGCCTTGAGATCCGCGCGCAGGGCCAGCAGCCTCGAGGCGTCAACGGCCACGGTGACCGTGAAGTGCGGCGTGGTTGTCCAGGACTCCGTGAGGCGCTTGGCGATGACGCGGCGCATCTGCGACATCCGCTTGGGCTCGCCTTCGCCGCTGGTCGGCAGCGACGCGGGCTGCGAAGCAGCATTCGCGATGGCCGTCTGGACGTCCCGCTCAACCACACGGCCATCGGGCCCTGTGCCCTTGAGCAAGGTCGGATTGATCCCGGATTGCTCCGCGAGGCGTCGGGCGCGCGGGCTGACCTTGGCGTCCGCGACCGGAACGGGGGCCACGGTCGGGACGACCGGAGCCGGCGCGACAGCCGACACAGCAGCCGGCGCGGGAGCCGCAGCCGGAGCGGGCGTCGGAGCGCTGGGGGCAGCCGGCGTCTCAGGCACGGCCTCACCGGCCAGCCCAATCCAGCCGCACACGGCGTTGACGGGGGCGGTCTGTCCCTCGGCCACTACCTGGGCGAGGAGCACGCCCTCCTCGAAGGTCTCCACCTCCATGGCGGCCTTGTCGGTCTCGATCTCAAACAGGACATCGCCCTTGTGGACCGGGTCGCCCACCTGCTTTCGCCAGAGGATGAGGGTGCACTCCTCGGTCATCTGGCCGGGCTTTGGCATCAGGATGGGGCGGGCCATCGTTGGCTCCTTCGCTTTGCTCAGGGCCTAGACGATGGCCGCGACAGCCGCCGCGATGTCGGCGGGCGTGGGCAGGAACGCCTGCTCCAGGCTCTCGGCCTGCGGGCTGATGCCCGCTGCCGCGCCAACCCGACCCACCGGGCCGTCGAGGTCGTCAAACGCCTCGGCCTGGATGCGGGCCACGATCTCGTTGACGAAGCTTCCGGTCAGCACGGCTTGCGCCGCCACCACCACGCGCCCCGTCTTGCGCACGGATGTGAGGATCGCCTCCATGTCCAGCGGCACGAGGCTCCGCAGGTCGATGACCTCGGCGGACAGCCCGCGCGTCTCGGCGAGCGTGTCGGCGGCGGCGAGTGCGTCTCTGACGGCCGGGCCCCACGCAACGATCGTGGCGTCGGTGCCTTCGCGCGCGATGCGGGCCTTGCCGATGGGGATGGTGTAGTCGCCCTCGGGCACCACGCCCTTGGTTGAGTACAGCCCCTGGCTTTCGACGAACACCACCGGGTTGTTCGTCCGGATGGCGCTCTTGAGCAGCCCCTTGGCGTCCTCGGCGGTGGCTGGGTAGACCACCCACAGCCCCGGGATGTGCGTGAAGAGGGACTCAAGGCTCTGGCTGTGCTGGCCGCCGTAGCCCTTGCCCGCGCCCACCGAGCAGCGGTAGACCACGGGGACCTCCACCTGGCCGCCGGACATGTAGTGCCACTTCGCGGCCTGGTTTGCGATCTGGTCCGACGACATGAGCGCGAAGTCCATGTACATCAGCTCGATGACGGGCCGCAGCCCCACGATGCCGGCGCCCACGGCCGTCCCGCAGATGCAGGCCTCGGAGATGGGCGTGTTGAACACGCGCCTCCGGCCGAAGGCCTCCATCAGGCCCTTGGTCAGCTTGAACGCGCCGCCGTAGTCGGCCACGTCCTCGCCATAGAAGATGACGCGGTTGTCCCGGAGCATCTCCTCGGTGAGAGCCTCGCGGAGGGCGTCGCGATAGAGGATCCGTCCCTCCGCGTCGCGCTTGGCGACGGGGGTCTCGGCCGCGAGCTCAACGTGCGCTGCGCTTGCCGGGACCACGTCGGAGGTGCCGTCGGTGTACAGGAGGTCCAGCAGCGTTGCGGGCGCCGGGTCTGCGGCGGCCACAGCGCGCTGGGCTGCCCGGGCGTTGCGCGCCACGGCCGCGGCCACCACGTCGGCAACCTCAGCCTCGGTGGCGATCCCGGCGGTCACGATCTGCGCCTGGAACGTCGCAATCGGGTCAACGGCGCGCCAGGCGGCCTCCTCCTCGCGCGTCCGGTACTCGTTGCGCGGGTCGGACAGGGAGTGGCCGTAGTAGCGGTACGTGGAGGCCTCGATCAGCACAGGCCCCTCGCCGCGTCGGCACAGCTCGGCGGCCCGGGCGACGGCGTCGCGCACGGCCAGCACGTCCATGCCGTTCACGACTTCGGCGTGCATGTTGTCGTCGGCGAAGCCCGCTGCGCGCCGGGCGAGGTGGCGGACACCCGTGACCTCGTCATCGGTCCGGTGGGTCATGCCGTAGTGGTTGTTCTGGATGAAGAAGATGATCGGCAGCCCGTACGGCCGCTCGCCCGCGTAGTGGTTGGTCCACTGCTCTTGGGACGCCCAGTTGAGCGCCTCCAGCACCACGCCGTTGGCGTAGGCCCCGTCGCCCGCAAAGCAGCACACAACCGCGTCGCTCTCGCGGTAGCGGTGGGCCATCGCCGCGCCCGTGGCAATCGGCACAGAGCCGCCCACAATGG
>JANYAA010000067.1 GCA_025355255.1 Chloroflexota bacterium
TGGCGGACCACGGGCTGGCGGCGCTGGCCGCGGTGGCGCTCGGAGCGGCGCTCCTCCACAGCCTCAACCACGCCGTCATGAAGACGCTGCTGTTCCTCGCAGCTGGCTCCGTCCTCCACGCGACGCACCTGCGAGACCTCAACCGCCTCGGCGGTCTGGCCCGGCTCATGCCCGTGACGGCGGCGGCGTTCGCCGTGGGAGCCGCAGCGATCAGCGGTCTGCCCCCGCTCAACGGGTTTGCCGGCGAGTGGCTGACGTTTCAGGGGCTGATCGCCGGGGCGGGCGCCACGGCCGTGCCACCGCTCCTGCGGTTTGGCATGGCGGCGGCGGTTGGCGCATTGGCACTCACCGCGGCTCTCGCCCTGGCCACGTTCGTCAAAGCCACCGGCATCGCCTTCCTGGGGATCCCGCGCGGCCCGGAGGCTGCCGCGGCCCACGAAGCCGCCGTCGCGCCCCGCACGGCGCTGGGGCTGATGGCCGCCGCCTGCGTGGCCCTCGGGCTGGCTGCCGGACCCGCGTCCGAGGCGCTGGGCTCCGTGGCCCGCGGCATCACCGGCGCCGCCGCTGCCGATCCCGTGGCGGCCGCCATCGGTTTGCTGCCGCGCAACGGCACCGCTCCGTCCTGGACTGCGCTGGCGGGTGGCCTGCTGTTGATCTCTGCGATTGGCGGCGTGGCGGCGCTGGCTGAGCGAGCCCGCCGCCGCCGACCACGCACTGCCGACGGCATGGACAGCGTCCGCCAAACCGACACCTGGACGTGCGGCATCGCCCCCCAGCCTGCCTTCCAGTACACGGCCACCAGCTTCGCCAAGCCCGTCCGGCTCTTCTTCCGCCGGATCCTGCAGCCGGACCGCCAGGTGGAGGTCGCCTACCACCCGGGCACCCGGTTCCCGGTGTCCATCACCTATCGCAGCGAGATCACGCTCCTGCTTGAAGACCGGGTCTACGCGCCGCTCCACACCTGGTCCATCCGCTTTGCGCAACTTGCCCGCCGACTGCAAGCGGGGCCGATGCAGCTCTACGTCGCCTACACGGTTGTGGCCGTGCTGGTCCTGCTCCTGTGGGCCCGCTGATGAACGAGCAGCTGAGCGGCGCAGCCGCAACCATCACCCTGACGGTGATCCAGCTTGTCGTGCTGGTGGCTGTGGCCCCGCTGCTGGCCGGGACGATCCGCCGAACCAAGGCGAGGCTGCAGGGCAGGCGCGGCGTGCCGCTCCTCCAGCCGTGGCTGGACATCATCAAGTGGTGGTCCAAGGCGCCGCTCAACGGCGGCCCCGCGGGGATCGCCAGCCGTCTCGCGCCGCCGATCGCCCTGGGCGCGATGCTGGTCGCCGCACTCCTGGTGCCGTTCCTGGCCTGGCGCGGCCCACTGACCGGTTTTGGCGACCTGCTCGTGGTTGTGGGCCTGTTCGCCCTCGCACGCTTCGCGATCGCACTCGCCGCACTCGACGCCGGCGGCGCGTTTGGCGGCATGGGCGCCAGCCGCGACGTGGCCATTGCCGCGCTGGCCGAGCCGGGGCTGGTGTTTGCGCTCGTGATCGCCGCGCTCGCCGCGGGGTCCACGGATCTGGGCGCGATCAGCTGGTTTGGCTTGCGGGCCGGCATCGGGCTGCTGACCCCCGCGCACCTGCTGGGCGCGTCGGCGTTCGCCCTCGTGGCGGTCGCCGAGACGGGCCATTACCCGGTGGACAATCCGGACACGCACCTCGAGCTCACCATGATCCACGAGGGGATGCTGCTGGAGGCCTCGGGACGATCCCTGGCGCTGCTTATGCTCTCCGCCCAGCTCAAGACCGTGATCCTCGCGAGCCTCTTCGCCGCCGCCTTCTTCCCCTTCGGGGCCGCCGCGGAACTCACGCCGGCTGCGCTCGCCATCGGCCTGATCGCCGGTCTGGCAAAGCTGCTGCTGGCCGGCCAAGCCCTCGCCCTGCTGGACGCGACGCTCGCCAAGGTTCGGATTCTGGGCCTGCCGGACCTCATCGGCACCGCCTCGCTGCTCGCCCTGGCCGGCCTCGGCGCGCGCCTACTGCTCGCGCCATGAACATCGACCCGATCGCGGCCGCTCGGCTGGTTGACACCTGTGCGGCGGCCATCGTGCTGGTTGGCGTGCTGATGGCGGGGACGCGCTCCATCGGGCGGTCGATCTGGCTCGTCGGCCTGCAGGCCATGCTGCTGGGGGTCGCCGGCATCGGCGTGGGGCTGGCCACGGGC
>JANYAA010000076.1 GCA_025355255.1 Chloroflexota bacterium
ACCAGTAGGACTGGCCATCGTGCTCCAGGGACAGCTTGGAGGTGGCGGTGTCCACGTCCATGCCGCAGACCGGGTCTTTCACAATCGCCATCGTCAGCCTCAATTCGGGTGTTGCGCGGGTGTTTCCCCGAGCCTAGCGCACTGGGCGGAGTAGCATCGCCGCATGGACAACGCCATCCGCACGGCGCTCGTGGCGGAGCGGGACCGCCTCATCGCCGAACTCAAGGACACCGCGATCATCGCCCCTGGGACGATGACCTACGGCTCGCAGGCCGCCGCCGCCAGCCAGGTGTTCGAGCAGCAGCGCGATCTCGCCCTCCGCGACCACAACCAGGGGCAGCTTGAGCACGTCGATGCTGCGCTGGCCCGCTTCGACGCCGGCACCTACGGGATCTGCACAAGCTGCCATCTGCGCATCGGGGCCGAACGCCTCGAGGCGCTGCCGACCGCCGCGTTGTGCATTGACTGCCAGCGCATCGCTGGTGCAGCCCGCCGACGATGACGACCGGCCGATGAGCGGCGCCGACACCCGGCTCGTCACCATCGATGAGATCCGCGCTGCCGCCGCCACGCTCAAGGGCGTGACGACACGCACGCCGCTCGTTCCCTTTGGCCGCCCCGAGCGCCGCCAGTGGCTCAAAGCGGAGTCGCTCCAGCCCATCGGTGCGTTCAAGCTCCGCGGCGCCTACAACGCGGTCGCCTCGCTGAGCCCGCAGGAGCGCGCCAAGGGCGTCATCACCTACTCCTCTGGCAACCACGCGCAGGGCGTCGCCAGAGCCGCGCGCCTGTTTGGCGTCCCGGCCGTCATCGTCATGCCCTCGGACGCGCCCGCGCTCAAGCGAGCCCGAGTGGAGGAGGACGGCGCCGAGGTCGTCATCGTCGGCACCGCATCCGACGAGCGCAAGCAGCGGGCCGAGGAGATCGCCGCCGCCCGCGGCCTCGCGATCATCCCGCCCTACGACGACCGCCGGATCGTGGCTGGGCAGGGCACCTGTGGGCTCGAGATCGCCGAATCCATGCCGGACGTTGCGGTGGTGCTGGTGCCGATTGGCGGGGGCGGGCTGGCGGCCGGCGTCGCCGCGGCCATCAGCGCCCTGGCGTCGCGAGCTCGCGTGATCGGCGTAGAGCCCGAGTTGGCAGCCGACGCGCGCGAGTCGCTGGAGGCCGGCCGCATTGTCCGCTGGGAGGCGGACCGCGTCAGCCGAACCATCGCCGACGGGACGCGCACCCAGTCCATCGGCACGCTCAACTTCGCGCATCTGTTCGTCCAGATTGAGCGCGTCGTCACCGTGTCGGAGGCGGAGATCGCCGCAGCCGTCCGGCTAGCTGCCGAAGAGGCGCGCCTGGTCGTGGAGCCCTCGGGCGCGCTGTCGATCGCCGCGCTGCGCTTCCACGCACGCGAACTTGGGCTGGACCCGGTGGCTGGGCCGATCGTGGGCGTGATCTCCGGCGGCAACGTGGACCCGGAGCTGTACCGCGGCTACCTGGCCGCGCCGGTGCCGCCCGAGGGCTGATCGGCGAGTCCCAGGGGATCTTGACCGGTTCACATACAGATCGCGTGGGCGGCCAGAGCCGCCCGTCCGGGGCCCACTTGCCGACCTGCTCCCCCGCGCCGTACGCGTACAGGCGGCGGGAGCCCTGCGCCGGGCGCGCACCAGCGCGTGATGGCCCAGGCGAGCCCGGTGGCGCCGTCGGCCCAGGGCCCTGCAGTCGGAAGTCTGGCACCGAGCCTGTCACGCTCGTCGCGCTGCCCCACGTGTCTTACCGTGCGGTGCCGGCGACGGCGCCCATGGAGCCGGCGGCCCACGTGACGTCGGGGTGGCCGATGGCCCCTACACGCGGATGCCGGCGCTGTCCCCGTCCTCGAGGCATCTCCCGTGCAGGAGTTGCCGACGCAGCGGAAGCGCACCCGGCAGCCGAAGCCGTAGCCGTGGTCCGCGAGGCCTCCACGCTTCCCGTCGCTTGGCTCTGCCACGGTTGACAACAGGCCGTGCGCCTATGCGGCGCGCGCGGCCCGGCAACCGCCTCACGTCGCCGACGCCAAAGCAGAGGAATGCCAGGCCGCGCATCGACACGCGAGGGCCTTGAGCCCTGAGATGACCGGCGATCGGGTCAAGTGGCTCATGACAATGAGGTAACGCCGGGCGATCCTCACCAATCTGGCAACCTTGCTGGCTGCTGGAGGCAGGGGTCCGAAGGCAGACGCGCTCGAGACGCAAGGGGAAATCGAGCATGGGGAAGTCATCGCCCACCGTGGCACAACGGTCAAGGCGGCCGGTCCGATACCTGCGCCTCGCCGGCCTTGTGGCGCTGCTGCTAACAGCGTCGGCACTCATGTCTCGTCCGAGCATCGCGCTTGCCATGGGCGAGACCGCCTGCACGGGCGGTCAGAACTGGGCTGGACAGTACGCGACATCGGCGGGCTACATTATTGGCAGCCGCGCAACGGTTGAGGGGCAGAGCCTGCCGCTCTGCGTCTTTACGGGAACGCCCTACCCGAGCGGCTCATTCCAATGGGCGGCCATCGATAACGTCAATCCGCTTTGGCTGAACCTCGGATACAACATTGTGCAGGTGGGCTACGGGCACTGCCCCGAACAGACAACGACCTCGGCCTAGGCACTTTGTGTAATACCAACTACTACTGGTATTGGGCTTGGGGCCAGGAGGGGTGTGGCCCGATCGACGGGAGCGACCCCGGGGGTGGCCCGGCTCCCATCCGCATCGGTTCGTCTCTCGGGTCAACGCCCCCTACGACAGACTTCTATGTGATTAGGCACAACGTTAATGGTGTCGTCTACTACGACGGCTATGTGAACGGATCACTGCTTTCGGGTCTGGATGCAAACGGGAACCTCGTCTACGCAAGAATCGCAGCGTCACGTCTTTGCTGGGACTCAGAGAACGACGCAAATCGGCATCTGGACTGGTTCGGCGAGACGTTTGACGGTGGTGACTCGATGGGCGGCTGGACGGGCACCACACGCAACCACCTTGACTACGACCCGCTCCAGCACTCCATCAATACCGGTTGGCTATATACAACCTCTCCCATCCCGGCGCGTGCAACGAGAGCTTCTCGACGCCCGTCTACACATGCTCGAAGGCATCGTCTTCCCACATCTACATCGATACGACCCGATAGGACGTTTGAAGATGAGAAAACTCGTTGCCGTCTTGGCAGTCGCAGTTCTGCTCGCGCTGGCTTCTGCAGCGGCGGCCAGCGACTTCGCGAGATTGATCCCCAGCGCGAATGTAAGCCCCAGCACCAACATGAGCCCCAGCGCGGCACCAATCACGACGTCGGCGCCCCCTGGCGGCCCGCTATCTGATCAAGCAGAGACCCAGCTCGTGGCGATGCCGGTAGGAACGACGGTTGTCCCTTGCTCACCCCAGCTCGCCAAGGTCCCGGCAGGACTGACGACCTCTCACATGCCGGCTATCGCGGCAGTGCGCCCGGGTTTCCAGGTGCTGATCGACGGGCACTGTGTGGTCAACACCACCCTTCCGGTGCAGACGCTGGTTCCGGCACCCGTTGAAGGTCCCTAGGCAGCGATCTCACGTCGCAACGGAATGTCGCCGAGTTGTGCGCGCTGCGACGCAAGGCCGTCGAGGAGCGCGTGCAGGGTCGGCGACACCCGGAAGTCGTGGCTGAAGGTTGCGCCTGGGCACACCACCGTTCACGGAAGCGTAGACACCGTCGCTGCGGCGACTGGCCGGGATCTCGTACCGTCAGGAACATGAGATCCCCTCCCGGCTATTCCCGCACTGGCCGGTTCCCCCCGGTCGGCGCGTCTTGGTGCGGGAGAGACGCGGGTGGCGACCGTAGCCGCGACCTGAGGCTCTGCCCCTGAGAGGTCCACGGTGGCGCCGGACCTGCGCCCGCGCGGAGGGCCTGGCGGCCCGTTCTGGCGGGCCGGTCAGGGAGGCGGTGCGCCGTCGCCCGCTTCGGCTGCCTTGCGCTGCGCCAGTCGCGCGGCGCGCTCGTTGATCGCCGCGCGCTCAACTTCCGCGCGCTTGTCCTCGGCCGGCGCCCGGCGCTGCTCATCGCGCATCCAGGCGGCCACCAGCAGGATCACCGCGACGATAAACACGATGTCGCCGCCCATCCACATGATCCCGCCGGCCAACTGCTGGTCCTCCAGCGGCGTTGGCCCCCAGGCGCGGATGTTTGACACGTAGTGCGCGTAGAGCGGCGTGTCGGACGCGTAGATCGCCACCGCGAGGAACGTGTTCTGCGGCATCTGCAAGCCGATGTAGAGCGGGCGGACAGCGGCGCGCAGCCGCCAGGGTGACGGGTCGATGCCGACGGCGGGCCACCAGAACAGGAGCGCCGCGGTGATGAACAGGCCGTGCTCGGCCCGGTGGATCCACACGTTCTCGAGGGACGCGTCAAACAGCGGCGAGAAGTGCGTGCCCCACATGACGGCCGCAAAGATCACCCAGGCGACGACGGGGTAGGAGAGCGTTCGGACGATGCGGGCGTGGAGCAGCGGCAGTACCCAGCGCTGGCGCGTTACGGCCGAGCTTGCCTGGAGGACCAGCGTGATGGGCCCGGCCAGCAGGAGCAGCGGCGGAGCGATCAGCGTGAGCAGCATGTGCTGAACCATGTGGACGCTAAAGAGCGCGGTGTCGTAGCGCTCGATGCCGGAGTCCAGCGCCCCCACGACCACCAGCACGCCCGCGGTCCAGAGCAACGTCCGCCTGCGCGCAACCGGGTTGGCCGGGTGGTTGCGGTTGGCCCTCGTGACGCCTGCGCGCCAGAGGAGCAGCGCGACGATCGCGGGGAGCCAGATTGTGGAGTCGAAGCGCCAGCCGAAGATGAAATCGGCGAGCATGGGCGCTGTGAGCGGGACGGCGCCGTGGGCGAGGACGGCGGGCGCCAGCGAGAGGCTGAGGGCCGCGGCGGCGGTCGCGAGGACGGGGCGCTGCATGGAGCGCCGAAGGGGTATC
>JANYAA010000083.1 GCA_025355255.1 Chloroflexota bacterium
CAGCCGCGTTCCTGCTCCCAGATCGCCGGAGGGTTCAGGCACTCCTCGATGGTGGTCCAGATGGAGAAGGACGGGGCGAAGTCGTAGCCGTCCACGGTGAGGTTGGCGCCGTCACGCACGCCCGCCTCGTTAATCTCGCTGAACAGCTCGTCAGCGGCGTAGCGCGCGAAGATGTTGGACAAGCCGGGCTCGACGCCCACGCCCACGAGGGCCAGCTTGCCAAAGGCTTCCCAGTCGGCGGCCTTTGCGAACTGCTCATCGCCAAGCTTCAGCCCGGGCAGCGCGTACGGCTGCTCCGGATGCGGCTTCGAGAGCGACATCGCCATGTCCAGGTAGTGCACGCCCGCGGCGTGGCAGGCGTCGAAGATGTGCATCACAAACCGCGGGTCCACGGCGTTGAGGACATGGGTGGCGCCGGACGCGGTGATGAGCTTCATGAGCGCGCCGACGCTGGACGCATCCACGCTGGCACCCGAGAAGCGCGCGTCGCCCGCCACCTGGGCCAGGGCATGCTCTACGCGGGCCGGGTCGTAGTCCGCAACGACCATGTGCTCGAAGAAGTTGCGCCGCGCGGCAATCGCCACGACCGCCGTGCCGACGCCACCGGCGCCGACGAGCAGGATCCGCATGCCCGATGTCCTCCGTGAGCGCCACCGGGGTGTCCGCCCCGTGGATGTCATCATCATGCCCCTCGACCGCGGCGGTATGCCAGCCGATCCCGTTCTGCGCACCGGCGCTGGGTCTAGGCTCGGGGCATCGCCACGGGCCCCTGGAGAACCGATGCCGAAGTTGGAGAAGTCATCGCCCGCGATTGTCGCCCGGTTTGACGCGGTTGCGGCTCATCATCCCGCGGCCCAGCGGCGCCAGATGTTCGGTTACCCCGCGATGTTTATCGGCGGCAACTACGCCACGGGCCTGTTCGCCGAGATGTGGGTGGTCCGGCTGGCGCCCGCGGATCTCAGGGACGCGCTGGCGCTCCCGGGTGCTGCGCCCTTCTCCCCTATGCCAGGCCGGTCGATGTCGGGCTGGGCAACGCTGCCCGACGCCGTGGTGGCCGATGATGACGCGCTCGACGCCTGGCTTGCGCGCGCTTTCGCGTTTGCGGCATCGCTGCCGGCGAAGGGATAACAAGCCCGAGCTCGCGACTTGACCTTCGCGCAACTCGAAGGCCCCCGCGGCCCACCGGCAGAACGGCTATCGCGAGTACGCCGACGCCGACGCTGCTCGCATGTCGCCACGTTTGGCATCTCCAGCGGAGCTGCCTTCGCGGCGGTCCTCGGTTCGCTTGTGGAGGTCCCGGTGATGATCGCGCTCGTCGGCGGGCGCGTCGGCGTGGCGCTGCGGCTGGGAGCTAGCGCCGCACGATCGCTAGGAGCGCGGCCCCCAGCGTGAGCAGAACGCCAGCCACCAGGTGCCAGCCGACGCTCGTGCCTGCTGTGGGCACAACAAGGTCCAGCAGCAGTGCGCACGAGAGCTGGCCAAGGATGGTGAGCAGCGCCGCGAGCAGCACGCCGATCTTGGGCACCAGCCACGCGCCAAGGGCCACCACCACCACGCCGAACGAGCCGCCGATGTAGAGCCACCAGTCGCCGGTTGGCGCAGCGATTGTGGTGGTGCCAGCGACCCCGGCGACGCACAGCACCACGGCCAGGATGACCGTCCCGCCGAGGAAGTTGATCCACGCTGCGGACACGGGCTGCCGCGCCGCCATGCCCACTCGCGCGTTGATCGCCTGCTGGACTGCGCCGAGACCGCCTGCGAGCAGCGCCAGGCCAATCGCCGGCACGGACAGTGAGGCGCCGCCAAACCGGTCCGACACCGAGATGAACACCGCCACCACGGCGATCACCGCTGCGATGATCCGCCGGGCGCTCACCGGCTGCCGCCCCGCCGGTCCAAGCCCAATCCAGTCCACGATCAGCGATGCGCTGCTGGAACCTGCCACAACGGACACGGTGAAGACGGCCACGCCAACCATCGGCACCGTGGTGGACTGGACCGCGACAAAGAAACCGCCGATGAAGCCGCCGAACACCTGCCACGGGCGCAGCTGACCCGATTGGACCGCCGCAACCACGCCCCGCAGCCCCGTGCGCAGCGGCTTGAAGACGACGAGCAGGACGGTCAGGATCACGAGGCCGCCGCTAAAGGAGATCAGCGCCGCCTCAAGCCCGTTGTGGAGCTGCGACGCCAGACCGCCGTTGATGCGCGACTGGATCACCAGCATGGAGCCCGCAACAAGGGCAGCCAGCAGCGGCAGCAGATCTCGGGAACGTGTGCGCATGGCGGCGGCCTACCCGGCGGCCAGCTCTGCCGCGCCCTTGCTTCCGCGCGTGGCGTTGCGGCCCACGAGGCGGACGGTTGCCAGCACGCCAAACGCGGCGATGACCAGCACGGCAGCCGCGGCGATGGACGCGTCCAGGGACCCGGACTGGAACTCCCCGTAGACCAGCAGCGGGAGCGTCTGCGTCTTCCCCTCCACGCTGCCCGCAAACATGATCGTCGCC
>JANYAA010000127.1 GCA_025355255.1 Chloroflexota bacterium
CCGCTGGCGCGCCTCAATGTGGCGGAACGCTGCGGCACGCCTCTTGCCGATGTCGAACTTGAGGCGTATCGGGCGCGGTTTGGCCGCATCGTCCAGAGCGGCTTCCACTACCACTACGCGCGGCTCATCGAGGCCCTGTACGCGCTCGAGCGCATGGAGCAGCTCCTCGCCGACCCGGCAATCCTCGGGACCAAGGTCCGCGCCCATGCCGAGGTCAACAATCTTGAGGGGACCGGCATCATCGAGGCGCCGCGCGGCACGCTGATCCACCACTACAAGGTGAACGACAACGGCGCCATCACCTGGGCAAACCTCATCGTCGCTACCGGGCACAACAATCTGGCCATCAGCCGCGGCGTGCGCCAGGTGGCCGAGCAGTTCATCAGCGGCAAGCGGATCGAGGAGCCGGCACTCAACCGCGTGTCGGCCCTGGTCCGCGCCTACGACCCGTGTCTCAGCTGCTCCACTCACCAGTTCGGCGTGGCGGCGCTGGCCATCACGCTGGTGGGACCCGACGGCGAGTTGCTCGACGAAGTGACGACCTAGCGAACCATACCCGTGGGCCGGTCCACCACTGTGATGCGCCCGCCGTACATGCCCATCGAGCAGGAGTAGTCGATCGTGCCCGCTGTTTGGGCAGGGATCTCAAAGGTGTTGGCGCCTACGTGCAACAGCGCCTGAATACCCAGACGCGGCACAACAAGCGAGCCAGCGCAGGTGGCGATGGTGGACGACTGGATGGTCCACCTGGTGGGCAGGCCCGCGTAGATGGTGACGTTGCCGGGGCTGTAGCCGTCGGCCCCCTGGAACGTCGTCAGCTCCTGCACGCCGCCGGTGATGGTGGTGCTGACGGGGCCAGCTGCGGCTGGCGCGCCGATGGACGGGAGGCCCAGACCGGCGAGCCGGATGCCGGCTGTGCCGTTCACAAGGGCGAATCCGATGACGACAACCCCCACGACGCGCAGCAGCGTGGGGCGCACGCTGGCGGGGACGATGGCAGGCAGGCCAGCCAGACTGAGGAGCCCGGGCGCGGTGCCGATGGCGAAGACGGCCATCGTGGCGCCCGCGATCAGCGGTGAGCCGGTGGAGAGCGCATAGACCTGCACTGCCTGCGTAAACCCGCAGGGCATGAAGAACGTGGCCGCGCCAAGGATGGCCGCGCGCCCGTCCGAGTAGGCGCCGGTGGTGCCGTCCGTCATGCCCAGCGTCCGGGCGAGCCCCAGGGGAAGCGTGGGCGACCAGGCGGCAACTCGCGGGGACAGCCCCGTGAGACGTGCGCCCACGAGCGTCATCAGCACAGCCACCGCGATCATCAGGCCGCCGAGGACCACCGGCGGCAGGGTGATCCCCGCGCCAAGCGCGCCAAGCAGCGCACCGAGGAGCGCATAACCGCTGATCCGGCCGCTCATGAAGACCAGCGACGGGCGCATCCGCGTCAGGACGCTGCGGCTGCCGTTTTGGGCGGACTCAAACGACGCACTGAGGGCAAGGACCAGGCCACCAACGAGCGCCATACAGGTGGAGACGCCGGCAGCAAGACCCAGCAGCAGCGCAACCGCGAGGCCCCCGGTCCCAAGGCTTGCGGAACCTGTCGCAAGGCTGTCGAGCCCGGTGAGCTTGGCGCCCAGCACAAACGCCGCCAGCAGGACCACGCCAAACAGCGCGGTGAGCCAGACGTCTGGGTTGCGCTCCAGCCATGGGGTGGCACCCAGCTCGTAGCCCGCTGCGCGGATGGCGCCAGCGATGGCTGCGGCGGGGATAGGCGCAGCACTCTGGACCTCGACGCGGCCGTGGACCGCAGACGCGCTGACGCGCTCCACGCCCGGGAGGCGGCCGACATACCGCTGGATCCGCACCTCGCACGTGCGGCAGGTCATGCCCGCGACCGGGATGACGGTGGTGATACCGCCTGCGGCTTCGTTGGCCCGTGCTTTAGTCAGCTCGGGAGCGCCGTCCGACTCGAGCTGGCCGCGCTCGGCCATGCGCGCCTGACGGCGCTCAAGGGCAAGCCAGTGGAGGTCTGCGCTAGCAGGGACGCCCGGGACGCCGGGAACGCTGCCGGTCTGGCTCGCGCGGGGAGCAGGCACGGGCCGACCGGATCGGGAGCGAGACATTGGGACGCTGGCTCCCGGTTTGCTGCGCCGGCCTCCACCGGTGCTGCGTCAAAGGGTGCCGTACCGCGGCGTCTGCGCCAATGCAGCAGGCCGCAAGCCTTCCTCAAGATTTGGTCAAGCGGCTGGCAGCTCCACCACAAATGTGGCGCCATGGCCAAGACCCGGACTCTCAGCCCATGCCTGGCCGCCCATCGCCTCGGCCAGCGCACGCACGATGGCGAGGCCAATCCCCGTCCCGCCGCCCGCCCGGCTGCGCGCCGCATCCACCCGATAGAAGCGCTCGAAGACGGCTTCGAGCTGATCGGACGCCAGCCCGGGCCCGTTGTCGGCGACGGCAATGCGCACGTGGTCGGGCGTTGCGGCGGTGGTGATGCGGATGGCCGACCCGTCTGGCGCGTGGCGCAGCGCATTCGATAGGTAGTTCGCGAGGATCTGCGCCAGACGGTCGCGGTCCGCCCGCGCCATCAGCCCTGCGCCCGTCGTTGGGACATCGATGGTGATGCCGCGGGCACCCGCCTGGGGCGCGAACCGGTCCCCCACCTCGCGGGCGACGGCGCCGGCATCGATGGGCTCCATCTGCAGGGGCAGCTGGTGCGCCTCGGCCCGCCACAGCTCCGACAGCTCGTTCACCAGCCGGGTGAGGCGCGCCGTCTCTGACCGGAGGAGGTGCCACGTCTGTGGCGTCGGCTGGACCACGCCGTCCTCAAGCCCCTCGAGATAGCCATCCAGCGTGGCGAGCGGGGTGCGCAGCTCGTGCGCAACGTCGCCCACGAGCTGGAGCCGGCGTTGCTCGGTGGCGTCCAGCGACGCAGCCATCTCGTTGAACGACATCGCCAGATCGCCCAGCTCCCCAGGCTCATTGGCGAGCACGCGCTCGTCGTAATGGCCGCCGGCGATGCGGTTTGCTGCCCGCGCCATGGCGCTCATGGGCCGGGCGATCCGCGCTGCGACGGCCAGGCCCACGACTAGGGCGGCGACGAGCGCGCTGATCGACGCAGCCAGGAGCGTCCGGCGCATCGCGTCCGCAAAGGCGAGTTGCGTGGACTCGGCCATCGCCTGGCCCATCGGGTCCCCAGGCAGGTGGCCCATGGCCTCCGCGAAGTACGCGGGACCAATCAGCAGGACGGCCACACCCACCGTCACCAGCGCCGCAGCACCCACGAGCGCGAAGGCTACGAGCAGCCGGGCGCGAAGCGAGCGCGGGAGCATCAGCGCGCCCCCGCTGCGCGGTCGCGGAGGCGGAACCCCACGCCGCGGACCGTCTCGAGGAATCGGGGCGACGCGGGATCGTCGCCGAGTTTTCGACGCACGTTGGCGATGTGGACGTCGAGCAGGTGATCGTCGCCGGCGTACGCCGAACCCCACACGGCACCGAGGAGCGCCTCGCGGGTCACCACTAGGCCCGGCTCCCGAGCAAGAGCTGCCAAGAGGTTGAACTCAAGCGCGGTGAGCTCCACGGGCACGCCGTCCACGCTGACCGTGCGACGCCCCTCGTCAACATCCAGCCCGGGCGCAGGCGGGCCACCAGTGGTCCGCCGCGGTCGCCGCTGAAACGCCTTGACCCTCGCCACCACCTCGCGCGGCGAGAAGGGCTTCACCAGATAGTCATCGGCGCCCACGGTGAGCCCCACGATGCGGTCGATCTCCTCACCGCGCGCCGTGAGCATCAGCACGTAGGCGTCGGAGAACGCCCGCATCCGGCGACAGACCTCAACGCCGTCCAGCCCCGGCAGCATCACGTCGAGGATCACAACGTCCGGCTCGTTCGCGCGCACGGCCTCAAGCGCGGCGAGACCGTCGGCGGCGGACGACACCGTCCAACCCTCGCGCTCCAGGTACCCACTCAGCAGATCGACGATGGGCGGCTCGTCATCAACCACGAGCACGCGGAGCGGGTGGGCTTCCATGCGCGCAGTGTGCCACCGGCGCGGCCGGGCGGTGGTCTAGCGGTTGGCGCGGAGCCAGCGCACCAGCTCCCCCATCGCGCGGCAGTCCACCTCGTTGTACTTGCCGATCCCTTCCATCAGCGGCAGGTCGCGCATGGACCCTCCGCGGCGCGCTGCTTCCCGGTCGCACCAGAACGCGCCGATCATGGCGCCCATCCCGTCGCCCGGCCCCTCGTCCCACGTGGTGTCGATCAGGCCGGCCGCGTGCATCGCCTTGGCCAGCGACTTCAATCCAAAGTCAAACGC
>JANYAA010000138.1 GCA_025355255.1 Chloroflexota bacterium
GAGCACGGCGCCGGCGAGGATGTCCGAGGCTGTGATGACGCCTTGGCCGCCGAGGCCAGCCATAACCACGTTGATGACGCGCCGGGTCATCGCGCGGCCCCCACGGGTTCGCAGGCCCCGTCGGGCAGTTGCGGCAGCGCCCGGGCGGTCGCCTGCTGCTCCCACTTGCGGATATCGGCTGCCGCCAGGACGCACGGCCGACGCGCGACAATCACCGACAGGTCGCTCGCGGCCAGCCGCTCCAACAGCAGCCGCTCAAAGCCCTCAGGATCGTCGTGGGGGTCCAGCACGGTGACGCTGGGAATGCCCAGGGCTCGGGCGACGCCCTCAATGGAGACGCGGCCCGTTCGCGTGTGCTCCAGCGTCCGCCCCGTGGCCGGGTGCTCCTGCTGCCCGGTCATCGCGGTGGTGCCGTTGTCCAGCACGATGACCACGTGACCGGTGGGGGGCGGGTTGTAGATCATCTCGACCAGCCCCGAGATGCCCGAGTGGATGAACGTGGAGTCGCCGATGATCGAGACGACGCGCCGCGCCTCTGCCTCCGGCAGCGTGTGGCGCAGACCCAGACCCACGCCGATGGAGGCGCCCATGTCCACGAGGGTGTCCATCACCTGGTACGGCGGCAGGACGCCCAGCGAATAACAGCCGATGTCGCCTGAGCCGATGCAGTCGTGCTTGCGCAGCGTGTTGTACACAGTGTGGTACGGGCAGGCGGGGCAGAGTTCGGGCGCCTTGCCGCTGGGCGGCTTGGCCTCGGGCGAGGTGTCGCGCGCAACGATCCGGCGCACGCGGGCCACGTCCAGCTCGCCAAAGCGGAACATCTCGGGCTTGCCTTCCACGGCGATCCCGGCAGCCAGGACGGCGTCGGCCATCACCGGGTCGCCCTCCTCCACCACGACGCAGCGGTCCACTCCTGCCGCAAATCGCCGGATCCACTCCATCGGCAGCGGGTACGTGAGCCCGATCGCCAACAGGCTGGCGCCCGGCGTCGCCTCGGCCGCGTGCTGCACGGAGATGCCTGAGGCCACGATGCCCAAGGACGCGCTGCCAGCCACCTCGCGGTTCAGGTCGCAGGTCTCGCCCCATGCCGCAATCTCGGCAAGCTTTGCGCGCAGCCGCACGTGCGCGGGACGCGCGTAGGCCGGGATCATCACGCGGTCCGGCAGGTCGTGCTCGAAGTGGGGGGCGCGCGTCGCAGGCGCGGTCTCCGGATGCGGCATCATCACGGACTTGCCGTGGCACACCCGTGTGGTCATTCGGTAGAGCACAGGGATCCCCCAGCGCTCGGAGATCTCGATGGCGCGCAGAAAGAAGTCGTACGCCTCCTGCGAGTCGGACGGCTCCACCATCGGCAGCGCCGCCGCCACCGCGTAGCGCCGGTTGTCCTGCTCGTTCTGGGAACTGGCCATGCCCGGGTCGTCGGCGGTGACCACGATCATCGCGCCCGACACGCCGGTGTAGGCCGCGGTGAAGAGCGGATCGGCCGCCACGTTGAGCCCCACGTGCTTCATCGTCACGAGCGCGCGGCCACCGGCGAAGGCGGCGCCAAGGGCCACCTCCATCGCCACCTTCTCGTTGGGCGCCCATTGCGCCCTGCCGCCAAGCTGAAAGAAGGTCTCAAGGATCTCCGTGGACGGTGTACCGGGGTAGCCCGTGCCGAGGCTCACCCCGGCGTGGAGGGCGGCAAGGGCAACAGCCTCATCGCCGGAGAGCAGTTCGCGGTTCATCGCGTGGCGGGTTCCTTCGCTGCGCGCGCTGACACGAGAACCGGATTGCGCAGGCTCCCGCCCGGGCATGGACCCCATGGCCGACATCGCCGCCGAAACGGTGGTGTGCCGCCCTCAGGGGGTGCCCGGAGAATTGCCCCGAGTATGCGCCGCGCGGCGCGGTAGGCGTGCGGCCGATTCGCGATTGCCAGCAGCGTCGGGTCTAGAGTGGTGGAGCAAGGAGACTCAGCCATGACCCCGGACCGCGAGCCGACTGCCGTCACCCCCGCCACCGCCGGGGGGCCGCTCTCTGCGGAGGACCTTCGCCTCATCGACGCCTATTGGCGTGCGGCAAACTACCTCTCCGTCGGCCAGATCTACCTGCTCGACAACCCGCTCTTGCGCGAGCCGCTCAAGCCCGAGCACGTGAAGCCGAGGCTGCTGGGCCACTGGGGCACGACGCCCGGGCTCAACCTGATCTACGCGCACATGAACCGGGTGATCCGCGCCTGGGATCTCAACGCCATCTACATCATCGGCCCAGGGCACGGCGGCCCAGCGATCGTCGCCAACGCCTACCTCGAGGGGACCTACTCCGAGGTCTACCCCTCCATCACCGGTGATGAAGTGGGCATGAAGGCGCTCTTCCGCCAGTTCTCGTTCCCCGGCGGCATCCCCAGCCATGTTGCGCCCGAGACGCCGGGCTCCATCCACGAGGGCGGTGAGCTTGGCTACGCGCTGAGTCACGCCTACGGGGCGGCGTTCGACAACCCGGACCTCGTGGTCTGCGCGGTGGTGGGCGATGGCGAGGCCGAGACGGGCCCGCTGGCCACGAGCTGGCATTCGAACAAGTTCCTGGACCCCGTCCACGACGGCGCGGTGCTGCCCATCCTGCACCTCAACGGCTGGAAGATCGCCAATCCCACGGTGCTCGCCCGCATCCCGCGCGCAGAGCTCACCTCGCTCATGGAGGGCTACGGCCACAAGCCGTACTTCGTGGAGGGCGAAGACCCAGCGCAGGTGCACCAGCAGCTGGCCGCCACGCTGGACACGGTGATCGCCGAGATCCACGCCATCCAGAAGGCCGCTCGCGAAGGCGGGGTCACGGAGCGCCCGCGCTGGCCAATGATCGTGTTGCAGACGCCAAAGGGCTGGACCGGCCCCAAAGTGGTGGACGGGAAGCCCGTTGAGGGCACATGGCGATCCCATCAGGTGCCGATGGGCGAGGTGCGCACCAACGCCGTCAATCGGCAGATCCTCGAGGACTGGATGCGCAGCTACCGGCCCGCCGAGCTCTTTGACGGGGGCGGCGCGCTGGTTCCGGAGCTCGCGGCGCTGCCGCCCAAGAGCTACCGGCGCATGAGCGCCAACCCCGTTGCGAACGGGGGCGAGCTGCTGCGAGATCTGGTCCTGCCGGACTTCCGCGAGTTCGCGGTGGATGTGCCGGCGCCGGGCAAGACCAGCGCGGAATCGACGCGGGTCCTCGGCAAGTGGCTGGCCGGCATCGTTGACCGCAACCGTGAGACCTTCCGGATCTTTGGCCCCGACGAGACGGCGTCCAACCGCCTCGGCGACGTCTTTGCCGAGACGGACCGCGCCTGGATGGCCGAGACGCGCCCCGGCGACGACCATCTCGCCCCTGACGGGCGGGTCATGGAGGTCCTCTCGGAGCACCAGTGCCAGGGCTGGCTGGAGGGCTACCTCCTCACCGGGCGCCACGGCGTATTCAACAGCTACGAGGCCTTCATCCACATCGTCGACTCGATGTTCAACCAGCACGCCAAGTGGCTGAAGGTCACAGCTCACCTGCCGTGGCGGCGGAAATCGCTTCGCTTAACTACCTGCTGGCCTCGCACGTCTGGCGGCAGGATCACAACGGCTTCACCCACCAGGATCCCGGCTTCATCGATCACGTTGTGAACAAGAAGGCCGAGGTCGTGCGTGTTTACTTTCCGCCG
>JANYAA010000155.1 GCA_025355255.1 Chloroflexota bacterium
GGCTCGCCGGGGAGGCGCCACGGCGCGCTGCGGCCCCGCGGCGGGCAAGGGCCTCGTTCTGCCACCGGGTGGCCGAACGGGCGCACGACCGGGCGTCTCGGTCAGCGCACGCTTTCGCGCACAGAACGCAGAAGCGCCCCGCCGACACGAAGGTCAACGGGGCGCGGCGAGCCTGCGATGCCCGCAACCGCGGGCGCAATCTCAGCCTGCAGCGGCGGCGCCGGCCTCGGCGGCGACGGGAGCGACCTCCTCAACCGCAAGGTCGATCTCGAGCTTGATGTCCTTGCCGACAAGCCAGCCGCCGGTCTCGAGTGCGACGTTCCAGGTCAGCCCGAACTCCTCGCGATTGAGTTTGGCCGTCGCGTGGAAGCCGGCTCGGCGGGCGCCGCCCATCGACGTGTAGAAGCCCTCGGGCTCCACGTCGAAGGTGAAGGCCTTGGTGACGTCCTTCACGGTGAGGTCGCCGGTGACCTGATAGTCGTCGCCGCCCTTGTGCGTCACACCGGTGATGACGAAGGTGATGTCCGGGTAGTTGTCGGCGTCGAAGAAGTCGGCCGAGCGCAGGTGGCCATCGCGCTGCTCCACGCCCGTGTTCAGGGACGGGGCCTTGACCGTGAAGGAGCCGTGTGCGGCGGCCGGGTTCTCGGGGTCCAGTTCAAGGGTGCCGGTGACCGTGGCGAACTTGCCGCGGACCGTCGTGACCATCATGTGCTTGGCGGCGAAGATGACGTCCGTGTGGGCGCTGTCGAGGTTCCAGGTGGTGGTTGCCATGGTCGCGGGATCTCCTGTAGCGGCCCTTGCCGCCGTGGTAATGTTGACGACGCAACGATATACCACGGTCGTTGCGCCGTCAACTATCTCGTCTGACCACGGAAACCGGCGTTCGCCCGCAACACAGGAGACCTCGATGACGACCGAGTTGGCGACCGGACCGGTCGCCGCCCTCGACGCGCCAGAGATGGCCGCGTGGCGCGCGTACCTGTTTACACATGCGCGCCTGAGTCGCCGACTCGATGACGAGCTCCAGGCTGCCCACGGGCTCTCGCTCGCCGAATACGACGCCCTCATCCAGCTGGTCAACGCGCCTGCGCGGCAGCTGCGGATGAGCACGCTCGCGGAAAGCGTCCTCCTGTCCCGCAGCGGCATCACCCGCCTTGTGGACCGGCTGGTCACCGCGGGCTTCGTGGAGCGGCGAGCATGCCCGACGGACGCCCGCGGCGCGGAGGCGGCGCTGACCCCCGCCGGGCTTGACGCCCTGCGTTCGGCGACCAGCACACACATCGCTGGCGTGCGGCGCTACTTCACCAACGTGATCGCCGCCGCCGATCAGGAGGTCATCGCCACGGCCCTGGACATGGTGAACACCGCCCTCGGCCCCCCGGAGCCGCTCGCGTCAGCCACCTGCGCCACACCGTCCGCCTGAGCTCGCCCGAAGAAGAACAGGGCGCGCCCGGCTGAGCCGGACGCGCCCTGCGCGTTTCTAGAGTGCGCCGCGGGTCAGCCGGTGGCCGCCACGGTTGACGCGTCGTCGGGGTGGCCGCCCACCTCGTCCCAGATCTTCGTCTTGCCGCTCTCCTTGATCAGCACGGAGCCGATGATCACGGAGATCCCCGCAACGATGATGGGGTATGCGAGGCCGGCGTAGATGTTCCCGGTTGCCGCCAGCAGCGACGCCGAAATCAGCGGCAGGAATCCGCCGAACCAGCCATTGCCCAAGTGGTATGGGATCGAGAGCGAGGTATACCGGATCCTGGCCGGGAAGAACTCCACGAGGAACGCGGCGATTGGGCCGTAGACCATCGTCACGTAGACCACCTGGATCCAGACGAGGAAGATCAGCGGCAGGATTTCGGGCTGGGCCGCAGCAACCGCCCCGTTGAGGAGGTACTTGCCGGCCGCGGCACTGAATGTGCCCTGCGGATGGGCGCGGGTCGTCATGGCCTGGTAGATCGGGAAGTAGGTCACCGCCGCCATAAGGAAGCCGGCGATGATCACCGGCTTGCGTCCAATCATGTCGGACAGGCGACCGAACACGACGAAGAACGGCATGCCGAGCACAAGGGCCGCGCCGACAATCAGGTATACATCGGTGAACTTGACGCCGAGGATGGTGCCGAGGAAGAACAGGGCCTGGAACTGGCCCTGATACCAGACCACAGCCTGGCCGGCGGTCGCGCCGAGGAGAGCCAGGATGATGAGCCTGCGGTTCTCGGGGTTGCCGAAGCTGTCACGCCAAGGCCGGGTGGACGCCTTGCCAGCCGCCTTGAGCTGGGTGGACAGCGGCGGCTCCTGAAGCCTGACCCGAATGAGCAGTGCGATGCCCACCAGGATGATCGACAGGAGGAACGGGATCCGCCAGCCGAAGTTGTTGAAGTCGTCCGAGGACATGTTGAGACGGGTCAGCCCCACCACGGCGAGGGCCAGCAGAAGGCCAAACGTGGCGGTCGTCTGGATCCAGCTCGTGTTGCGGCCGCGCTGGGCGGCAGTGCTGTGTTCGGCCACGTAGATTGCCGCGCCGCCGTACTCGCCGCCGAGGGCAAGACCCTGGGCAAGGCGCAGCGTGACGAGGATGAGCGGCGCGAGGATGCCGATCTGCGAGTACGTGGGCAGGACGCCGACCACGGCCGTTGAGAAGCCCATGATCATGATCGTCAGCAGGAACGTGAACTTGCGGCCGGTCAGGTCGCCAAGGCGCCCGAAGAACGCGGCGCCGAACGGGCGGATGGCGAAGCCGGCGCCAAAGGTCGCGAGCGAGGCGAGCAGCGCGGCGGTGTCATTGCCCTTGGGGAAGAACTGCGTCGAGAAGAACGCGGCGAGAACGCCGTACAAGTAGAAGTCGTACCACTCGATGATGGTTCCCGCGCCAGAGGCGGCGATGACAAAGGGCAAACGGTGCCCCTGCACGGGGCGGTTGCAGCTGGTGTGGCCAAGGGTCCCCTCCTCCTCCACTGGTGGTCGGTTGACAGGCGGCCGGCTTCTGCCAGTCGCCGGGCAGACGCGTTTGGGTCGCGAAGACGCGCTGTCTGGCTGTCACCTCCCTCACCCGGGTGCAGTCTGCCGAAGGACCGCCAGGGCATCTGGGGACCCGCCGCGCCTGCGCCAAGTTGCGCGGACGCTACGACGCTAGGCCCAGAGAGTCATGGGTCAAAATTGGCCGAGGCTGCATTGGTTGATCGGGGCCCGCCGTATCCTCAATTCCATGACAGCCCGGTACCTCGCCCCACGAGATGGCCCGGCACCCGGGCACGGCCGCGTGCTTGCCGGGACCAGCGGCTTTGCGTATGCCGCTTGGGCGCCGCGCTTCTACCCCGCGGGCGTGCAGGCATCCGGACTGCTCCCCCACTACGCGTCTCGGCTGGGCGCGTGCGAGCTGTCCACCACCTACTACGCCCGACCCACCGCGGAGCGCATCGACGCCTGGGCTCGAGCGGTGCCACCCTCGTTCCGCTTCATCGTCAAGGCGCAGCGCGGCGCGTCCGTGCGGGCGCTAGCCTCGGATCCGGTGGGCGGGGCGGCCAGGCTGACGGAGAACCTCGAGCGTCTTGGCGACCGCTTGGGTGGCGTCCTGTTTCGCATCCCGCAGGGAACCACCCGCAACGACGAGCGGCTGACCGCGCTCCTCGCCGCCTGGCCGCGGAGGGTGCCGCTGGTGCTTGAGGCCCAGGAGCCTGCGTGGCACGTGGACGAGACATTTGCGGCGCTGCGGGGCGCCGGCGCCGTCCTCTGCACGACGGACCGTGACGAGGAGGAGGGACTCCCCGACATCCGGCGCACCGGCCCGTTCCTGTATCTGCGCCTGCGCCGGGCGGTGTACAACGACGCGGCGCTGGACGCCTGGGCTGCCCGGATGGTGCCATTCGTCGAGGACGGAATGGACGCGTACGTCATGTTCCGTCACGACGATGACGGCCGCACGGCGATGCAGGCCGAGGCGTTTGCGGCGCGCGTCGAGAAGGTGCTCGCCCGCGGCTGAGCAGGTGGGCGCGGTCAGCCGACTGGGGCTGCCGACTCCACCGCAGGAGCGCGGCGGGGCATCGGGCGCAGGTAGGCCGTCAAGACCCCGCCCGTGTACACCAGCCACGCCACCACCATCACGAGCTCGGGCCGTGAGTTGTAGCCCAGCAGGGCGCGGAGGAACCCGCCGATGATCAGCGGCAGTCCACCAGGAGCACCGTCGATGGCCTCGTGCGGCAGGATCCCGGACAGATCCACAACGACCCCGGTGCCCCCGCTGATCCAGCCGATCTCCACAAGCTCGTGGACGGCGCTGGCCAACAGGCCTGCGGCGATGAACACAAGCGCGATGCCGGTCCAGCGAAAGAAGACGCCGAGGTTGACCCGGCGGGCTCCGCGGTAGATGCCGGCGCCGACGGCCGCCGCAACGAGGAGGCCCACCGTGGCGCCCGCGAGCACCCACGGCGCGGCGGTCTGCGCGGACGTTGCCTGGCCAACGAGGAAGAGCGATGTCTCAAGCCCCTCGCGGATGACGGACACAAACGCAAGCACCGCGAGGCCTGTCGCCGATCCGTCGCGCAGCGCACGGCCAAGCGCTTCATGCAGCTCATCGCGCACCGAGGCCGCCTGACGGCGCATCCAGAACAGCATCCACGTCACCACGGAGGCCGCCACGAGCATCGTGACCGCCTCAAACAGCTGCTCGTACGGCGTCTGCAGCTCGCCGACCGTGATGAACAGGGCGACCCCGGCGGCCAAGCTCGCCGCGATGGCGGCGGCGGTGCCAGCCCAGATGCGGCCGAAGGCGTCACGACGTCCAGTGCGGGCAAGGTAGGAGAGGATGATCCCGATGATCAGCGCCGCCTCGACGCCTTCGCGCAGACCGGTGAGCAGGCCGCTGGTGAACGAGCCGAGATCCACAGGTGCTCCAGATTGGCCGAACGGGACGCCTTCTGCACAGCCCGGCCAACGGGGCGCGCAGATGGATGCTACGGCTGGTTGCATCAGATCGTCAAGGAGCCTTGAGTATGTGGTGCAGGATCACCTGATGCTCGGTCCGCGGCGCCGCTGCAATACATCTGCAAGGCCAAGGGCCGTGTTTGCGTCGCAACATGCCCCACGATAGGCCTACTGTTCTGGGGTCGGCACACAACGCCGGCAATCACATACAGACGTCGCCACCTGTGACGGGGGCACGGCGTCCAACCCGGCCGCACGGCTCGCCACCCCTCTCGAGCCGTGCGGCTTTTTGTTGCCCGGCCCAAACCGCCCGTCGCACGCCGCCCGCGTGCCGGCGCTGTCAGGCGCTCAGCGGATCGGTCGCCTCGGGGTCGATGCCCAGCTGGGCAATAGCCGCGGCAGCCGCCGCCGGATCAAGGCCGCCCGATCGGGCGAGCCCAGACAGCGCCGCGGCCGCGATGTGCGCCGCGTCAACCTCAAACCAGTCGCGCAGCGCCTCGCGCGTGTCGCTGCGGCCAAAACCGTCGGTGCCCAGCACGTGATACGGCGCCGGGATCCACCGGGCCACCATGTCGGGCAGGGTCCGGACCCAGTCCGTGGCCACAACCACCGGGCCACCCTCGGCGCCCAGCACCTGCCCCACGTAGGGGACGCGGGCCGGCTGGTCGGGGTGCAGGCGGTTCCAGCGCTCCGCCGACAGCCCGTCCTGGCGCAGCTGCTGGAACGAGGTGGCGGAGTAGACCTCGGCGGCGATGCAGAATCGCTCGGCCAGCAGGTCCCGCGCGGCAATGACCTGAGTCAGGATGGACCCGGAGCCAACAAGTCGGACTTGACCCTTGGCGCCGCCTGCAATCGACGGGGCTTCCGCAAACCGGTACAGGCCGCGGACGATCCCCTCCCCCGCCCCATCGGGCATGGCGGGCTGGGCGTAGTTCTCGTTGTAGACCGTGACGTAGTAGAAGACGTCCTCGCCCTTGCCGTACATCCGGTCGATGCCGTCGCGGACGATGGCCGCCAGCTCAAAGGCAAACGCGGGATCGTAGGCGCGCACAACGGGCACCGTGGACGCAAGCACGTGGCTGTGGCCATCGTCATGCTGCAGGCCCTCGCCGGCCAGCGTGGTGCGGCCGGCCGTTGCGCCAATCATGAACCCGCGTCCGCGCTGGTCGCCAAAGGCCCAGGCCTGGTCGCCGGTCCGCTGGAAGCCGAACATCGAGTAGAAGATGTAGAAGGGGATCATCGCCTCGCCGTGCGTGGCGTACGAGGTGCCCGCGGCTTGGAGGCTCGCCATGGAGCCGGCCTCGTTGATGCCCTCCTGGAGCACCTGGCCGTCTCGCGCCTCGCGGTACGAGAGCACGAGATCGGCGTCCACCGGCTTGTAGAGCTGCCCACCGGCGGCGTAGATGCCCACTTCCTTGAACAGCGGGTCCAGACCAAACGTCCGCGCCTCGTCGGGGATGATCGGGACGATGCGCCGGCCGATGCCCAGGTCGCGGATGAGGTTGCGCAGCAGCCGTGCGAAGACCATCGTGGTGGAGACGGCCGTTGCGCTGCCGGAGGCGAACTCCGCGTCCACCTCGGGCGCAGGCGCAGGCAGGGGCTTCGCGCGCACCACACGACGCGGCACCGAGCCGCCCAGCGCGGCACGCCGCTCCAGCATGTAGCGGACCTCCTCGGAATCGGGACCCGGGTGGAAGTACGGCGCGTCGTGAAGCTGGTCGTCGGGGATGGGCAGCTCGATGCGGTCGCGGAACGTCCGCAGCTCGTCCTCGCGCATCTTCTTGGCCTGATGCGTGAAGTTGCGGCCCTCCATGCCCTTGCCCAGCGTCCAGCCCTTGATCGTCTTGGCCAGGATCACCGTGGGTGCGCCCGTGTGGTTGACCGCCGCGTCGTACGCCGCGTACACCTTGCGGTAGTCATGGCCGCCACGGCGCAGCCGCACGATGCGGCTGTCCGGGATAGACGCGGCCAGCGAAGTGAGCCGCGGGTCGGGGCCGAAGAAGCGCTCGCGGACCTCGGCGGCTGTGGCGGTGGCCAACCGCTGGTACTCGCCGTCAACGGTCTCGTTCATCTTTTCCACAAGCACGCCGTCAACATCGTGCGCAAGGAGGTCGTCCCACTCGCGGCCCCAGATGACCTTGATGACGTTCCAGCCGGCGCCGCGGTACAGGCCCTCGAGGTCCTGGATGATCTTGCCGTTGCCTCGCACGGGGCCGTCAAGACGCTGCAGGTTGCAGTTGATGACAAAGGTCAGGTTGTCGAGGCCATCGCGCGCGGCCATCGCGATGCCGCTCATGGCCTCGGGCTCATCGGTCTCGCCATCGCCCAGGAAGGCCCAGACGCGCTGCGCTGAGGTGTCGCGGAAGCCGCGGTTCGCGAGGTAGCGGTTGAAGCGCGCCTGATAGATGGCGGCGAGAGGGCCGAGGCCCATCGATACCGTGGGGAACTCCCAGAAGTCCGGCATCAGGCGCGGATGCGGGTACGAGGACAGGCCCTTGCCGCCGGTCTCGCGCCGGAAGTGGTCAAGGTCCGTGGCGGAGAGTCGCCCCTCGAGGAACGCCCGTGCGTAGATGCCCGGTGCGGCGTGTCCCTGGAAGAACACCTGGTCGCCGCCGCCCGGATGGTCCTTGCCCCGGAAGAAGTGGTTGAACCCCACCTCGTAGAGCGTCGCGGCTG
>JANYAA010000178.1 GCA_025355255.1 Chloroflexota bacterium
CGATCTCGTTGGCGTAGATGTAGGCGAAATTTGGCTTTTTCTGATTGCCCGTCGGGCCGTCACCATTCTGCACCCACTTGTGCGGAACCTGCCCCAGCACCGGCTGGAAGCTTTGCAGCAACGCAGGAGTCGAGCTGTACCCATCAAAAAGCAGGTAGATCAGCGAACCTTCGTAGCCCTGTCCGGCTTGCCCGTTCATCAACTGCATCCCCATGCCGTAACCATCGGTCGTAAGCAGACAGCCGGCGCACCCCAGCCCCGGCCAGAACTGGAAGCCGGGAGCCCGGATCGGGATCGGGAACTGGTAGGCGTTACCGAGTGCCCCTTGCACCGTCGCGGGGCCTACCGTGGACAGAACGCCCGTACCGGTGGTGACACCGAGTACGCCGGTTGAGAGCGCGTTGGTCGCCTGCGCCCCGGTCAACGCGGCGTCAGGGGTCTTGACGATGTAGGTCGCAGCCGCTGGGGCGCCGACGCTATCCGCCGCGCACTGGAGCGCGCCCGCCGCGTCGAAGCCGGTAGCCTTCTGCGTACCGGTGCAGGTCAGGGCGGCGCCCGTGCCCTTGACGCCACCGAGTACGGTGGAAGTAGCGGCAGGGAGGGAGTAGGTGCCCGCCGCCACGCACTGGAGTGCGCCGTCCGACGCGAACCCGGACGCGATCGGAGTGCCGCCTGAGCAGGTCAGGGCGGAGCCCGTGCCCTTGACGCCGCCCAGGACGTTGGAAGCGGCGGCGGGGAGGGTGTAACTGCCGCCGCCACCCGGCACGTTGAGCGTCCAGATCACCCCTGTCGGGTTCACCGCACAGGTCACTCCTGCCCCCGTGCAGTTGACCTGACTCGCCGTGCCCTTCGTCACACCCTCGTCCAGCACGCGCATCGGCTGTGCGGCCCCATCAGCAGGGGCCAGTAGCGCCACGATGAGCGCCAAGCGCCTCAAGGCAACAGCTCCTTCTCTATGAGCAGGGCGCCCGCGTCGGCCCGGCCCTCGTCACCGGAGCCGTATCCCAGATGCGCCAGTTCGTGGGCCAGCGCCGTGGTTTTGAGCGCGGGGCCGAACCCACGTGATGGATCGTAGAGCACCTGGATCGAGCCGTTGAAATTCAGGCCTGTGATGTGCGGGCCGAGATCCGGGAAGAACTCGATCAGCCCGCCGTCCGCGAGCGCGCCCTCAACGTCGCCCGTGACCCGCTTGGCCGCCTCGACGTAGGCGAGAACGGGCGCTGGGTCGTGGCCGCGTACGGTCCAGTACCCGGGGGGAGGGGCCGACAGGGAGCAGGCCGAGAGGGCGAGTAGGAGGAGGATCAGCGGCATGAGGGCGCCATGCTGGACTTACAGAGTTTCGCGTTGGAGAGCCAGCCGTCGATGGCGGAGCCGCTATTATCAGTGCCAAGGTAGAGGGTGGCGGGCCATGAACCTAACAGGCCCGTACCCGCGCCCGCGATCCCGGTAACCGGCACCCCGTTGACTGAGCCGAACAGAGTGCCGATGCTATCGCAGGTTTTAAAGAGGCTGGTCGCGTTTCCGCTGGGGGCGGGAGGATTGCTGAGATACCTGGAACCTGCCGCATTGTCATACACTATCGGCAAGACCCAATTGCCACCCGTCTGGTATGCACGGGCGGTGTTAGCGGCAGCACTAACGCCTGCCGACCAGATAGTCTGCGTCCCCGCAGCAGTGGCCCACGCCCTGCCCCCGAACGGCGTCGCGGTCACGCCGATACACCATTGCCCCGGGGTGAGCCCGGCCGCCACGGCGCTGGCGGTGGGGGCCGTCACCACGTCGGCGGCGCGGGTGGCGGCGGGGGTGCAGGAGGTGCGGCTGACGCCCAACTCGATCTGGGCGCAGGCCAGCGTGCCCGTCACGGCCGCCACTACCACGGTGCCCACGGTCGTCACGCTGAAGTTGCACGGTGCTGCCTGCGTCGCGGTGCAAGGCAGCCCGGTGCCGATGGCGTTGCCGAACGCGGCGGCTTGTGAGCCGGTGCCCAGTACGCCGAAGAAGTGCAGCCCGGTAGCGGTGGTGAGCGCGTTACCCGCAGCGGGTGAAGATGGGGATGGGTGGAGGTTGGCGATGGCCCGCTCGATCAGCGCGCCGTTCGATGCGGCGGTG
>JANYAA010000188.1 GCA_025355255.1 Chloroflexota bacterium
GTTATGCTGACATTCGCGTGCTGGGTAACGCATTTCTTTTGTTCACCGCGGCCCATTTCTCACAGTCTAGGCTCGAGCGCTCAAGCGGCTTTCACCGCTCTTATCAGCATCGGCGCCCGCTATGCCCTCAGCGTGCGCCAGGGCGACAAGTTCGTCCCGATGGAGTACCGGGTCACCGCCTGGGAGCCGGGCCGCCGCGTCGTCCTCGAAGGCGTGGGTCCTGGCGTCCGCGCCACGGACGACATTCGCTTTGAGACAACCCCCACCGGCACCCGCGTGGACTACACGGCAGATATCAGCTTGACCGGTCTGATGCGACTCGCCACGCCATTTGCCGGCGGCGCATTCGCCAAGATTGCCCAGGGGGCCGCGGCCGGCATGCAGCGCGAGCTTGAGGCGCGCGCGGGATCCGTCGCGCGATGAAGGTTGCGATCATCGGATCGGGCGTCAGCGGCCTGTCTGCTGCCCATGCCCTGAACAAGGCCGGCCACCAGATCGCCTTGTACGAGCGCGACGCCGCGCCGGGCGGCCACGTGGCCACGGTCAGCGTGGACACCCCCAGCGGTGCGGTCAACGTTGACACCGGCTTCATCGTCTACAACGAGCCCACGTATCCCCACCTCGTAGCGCTCTTCAGCGAGCTCGGGGTGGAGACGCAGCCGAGCAACATGTCGTTTGGATCCATGTGCCGGGCCTGCGACGTGGAGTTCGGGTCGCGCGGCGCCGGCGGGTTCTTCGCCCAGCGCAGCCTCGCCGCCCGTCCGGGCTATCTGCGCATGTTCCCCGACATCCTGCGCTTCTACCGCGATGCCCGCCAGATCCTTGACGTGCCCAAGCCCACTGGCATGACGCTCGGCGAGTACCTCTCGGATCGCCGGTTTGGCGCATCGTTCCGGGACCACTTCCTCGTGCCGATCACGGCTGCCGTCTGGTCCACCTCCCCCGGCCGCACGCTGGAGTACCCAGTTGACTACCTGCTGCGCTTCCTCGACAACCACGGCCTCATTGGCCTGGGCAAGGCGCATCCCTGGCGGACGGTGAGCGGCGGATCCCGCGCCTACGTCGACAAGCTGCTGGCTCGGCTCCCCGATGGGTCGCTGCGGACCGGTGAGGCCGATCTGCGCGTGCTGCGCGATGAGACCGGCGCGACCGTGCTTTCCGCGGACGGCGGCCGCGAGTGGTTTGACGCCGTGGTGATGGCCGCCCATGCCGATGACGCCCTTGCGGCGCTGGGCGATGCCGACGCCTCCGAAGCTGCCGCCCTGGGCGGGTTTGAGTACAACCGCAACGACGTGGTGCTCCACACCGACGAGCGGGTCATGCCCCGTCGGCCGGGCGCCTGGTCGTCGTGGAACGTTGAGCAGGCGGCGTGCAACCCGCGCGGTGCCGCCGTCACCATGACGTACCACATGAACCGTCTGCAGAACCTGCCCGGCCCCACGCAGTACTTCGTGTCGATCAACCCGGGCGATACCGTGCGGGATGACCGGGTCATCCTGTCGCGGGCGTTCAGCCATCCGCTCTACACGTTCCGCTCGCTGGAGTCGCAGGCCGCAATCCGGGCGATGCAGGGTCATCGCAATACCTGGTATGCCGGCGCCCATCTGGGCTACGGGTTCCACGAGGACGGCTGCCGCTCAGGGTTTTCGGCTGCGGCCCTCGTCTCGAACGCGATGGTTGAGGTGGCGGCGTGAGATCGCATCTGCTCGAGGGCAAGGTTCGCCATCGGCGCGTTCAGCCCGTCGAGTACGCCCTTGAGCACAACGTCTTCTACTTCGCGCTCGATCTGGCTGAGCTTGACGAGGTGGCCCGCTCGCTCCGGCTCATCAGCCGCAACCGGCGCAACGTGCTGGAGTTCCGCGACGCGGATCACTGGCCGGAGCCGGCGGCCGACATCCGCGCCACCGTGCTGGACCACCTGCGGTCCGAGGGAGAGGATCCTGCCGGCTGGCGAGTCACGCTGGTCACGAGCCTGCGGGTCCTTGGCTACGTCTTCAACCCGGCCAGCTTCTACCTCTGCCGTGACACCGCGGGCGTGCTGCGCGTGGTGGTGGTGGAGGTGCACAACACGCACCTGGAGCGGCACCTCTACACCCTCCGCCCGCAGACCGACGGAGGCAAGTTCGTCTCGTCCATGGAGAAGGACTTCTACGTTTCGCCGTTTATCGACATGGAGGGCCGCTACACCGTGCACGTCGCGGACGAGCCGCGGAAGCTGAGCATCGCTATCAATGAGCGGCAGGGTGACGCACCTGTGATCTCCACAAGCCTTGTGCTTGGGCGTAAGCAGCTCACCAACCGGACCGTGCTGCGCATGCTGGTGGCCCACCCGCTGATCACGCAGCGGACGATGGCGCTCATCCATGTCCACGCGTGGCGCCTCTGGCGCAAGGGCGTGCGGTTTCAGCGCCACGGCGTCGCGGTGGCCGAGGCTGACGCGCGCGGCGCGCCTGCTGCAACGCCTCCGGTGGCGTCATGAGCGACCAGATCGCGGTCCGTTCGGGCGCAGGCATTGCCAGCCGGACCTTCGGCGCGCTCGCGGTCCGGATTGGCTTGTCCATCGGCGCGCGCATCCGCGTCGGCCGGCTTGACGTTGTCCTGCCCGACGGGCGACGGCATACGTTTGGCGATCCGGCGTCCGCGCGTCGGGGCGAGATCCGGCTCCATGATGAGGCAGCGGCCGTCCGCCTCCTGCTCCACGGCGAGACCGGCGTGGGCGAGGCGTACATGGACGGCCAGTGGTCATCGCCCGACATCGAGGCGCTGATTGAGCTGGCGGCCCTCAACCGCTCGGCGCTTGCGCTTGGCCGCAGCTGGTGGCACTTCCCGCTGGAACTCCCGCGTCGCCTCGCGCACCGGGCGCGGCACAACAGCAAGGACAACGCGCGCCGGAACATCTCCGCGCACTACGACCTTGGCAACGACTTCTACCGGCTGTTCCTTGACGAGACGATGACCTACTCGAGCGCGGTGTTCGAGACGCCGGGCCAGCCGCTCGCGGACGCGCAACGCGCCAAGTACCGCCGGATGGCTGAGGGCGCGGCGCTCACCGCGGGCATGCATGTCCTGGAGATCGGCACGGGCTGGGGCGGCTTTGCGCTCTACGCCGCAGGCGAGATCGGCTGCCGCGTGACCACGGTCACCATCTCCAAGGAGCAGCACGATCTGGCGACGCAGCGCGTGCGCGACGCCGGCCTTGATCATCTGGTGGACGTCCAGCTGCGCGACTACCGCGACATCGAGGGGACGTACGACGCGGTCGTCTCGATCGAGATGCTGGAAGCCGTCGGCGCCGAATACTACGGCCGCTTCTTCGCGGCCTGCGACGCCGCGCTGAAGCCCGGCGGGCGGCTCAGCCTTCAGACCATCACGTTCCGCCACGACGCCTACGAGGCGCAGCGGCGCGGCGCCAACTGGATCCAGCAGTACATCTTCCCCGGTGGCCTCGTGCCGTCGCTGGCGGCCATCGAGGCGTCCACGGCCGGGACGCGGCTCCTCCTGCGGGGCGTCCGCGACATCGGCGAGCACTACGCGACG
>JANYAA010000198.1 GCA_025355255.1 Chloroflexota bacterium
CGATCTCGGGCAGGTCGATCGGGCCCCAGCCGACGTTCTCGTCAGTCCCGAACTTGAGCTTCTTGTACAGCGTCACGAGGCTCGCCACCATCACCTCACCGTGGACGCGGGTGCCGCCGGTGGCCGGGGCCTGGGCAAACACATCAAGCGGCTTGAGGGTCACCGCGCGGTTGGCGTAGGTGTAGTGGTCTGCATCGATCTTGTGGACATACGCCTTGCGCTCGCCCCAGTCCAGCTTGTCCACGTGGTACTGGACGGACTCGTGCATGTAGATGGCGTGCTGGTGGACGAGCACCTGCGCCGAGAACAGGTCAACCTCGCCCAGGACCCGCGGCCGATCCTGAGAGGTGTCGATGATCACCACGTTCTCCGGTGCCGCGGTGCGCAGCGACACTTCCGAGGCCGGGAAGTTCTCCGAGCTCCAGTACCAGCGCCCGTCCTCGGCTTGACGGACTTGACCACCCTCACCGAGGAACGCCAGAAGCTCGTCCGCAGGCCCCGGCCCAAACCACTCGCCAGGCTGAAACGGCAACTCAAACACGGCAGCCCGCAGATGTGCGAGCAGGACATGCAGGTTGTCCGGATCGAGGCGCGCCTCTTCCGGGCGGCCGCCAAGAATGAACTCCGGATGGTGGATCACGTATTGGTCTACGGGTGCGGGCGAGGCGACGAGCACCGCCACGCTGACATCGCCACGACGACCGGCACGGCCCATCTGCTGCCACGTGGCGGCGATGGACCCCGGGTAGCCCGCGAGGACGGCCACGTCTAGGCGGCCGATGTCCACGCCCAACTCCAAGGCATTTGTGGATACGACGCCGAGCACCTGGCCGTCTCGCAGGCCCTGCTCGATAGATCTGCGCTCCGTGGGCAGGTACCCGCCGCGGTAGCCGCGGATCCTGCTGTGCGGTCCGAGGTCCTGGCGCAACCGCTCGCGCAGGTTGCTGAGCATGATCTCGACCGCTACCCGAGACTTGCCGAAGACCACGGTCTGGCGCCCAGCTCTCAGGAACGGCAGGGCCCAGCGCTCGGCCAGGGTGAGCGCTGATCCGCGAGCGCCGGTTGAGGCGTCCAGCACCGGTGGGTCCACCAGCAGCAGGTGCTTTTCGCCCGCCGGGGCGCCGTTGCGGCTAACGAGCTGTACCGGTCTGCCGATCAGCGTCTCGGCGAGTTCTGCGGGGTTGCCGATGGTTGCCGAGCAGCAGACGATGACCGGGTGGCTCCCGTAATGGGCGCATATGCGCAGGAGCCGCCGCAACACATTGGCGACGTGGCTGCCGAACACGCCGCGATATGTGTGCAGCTCGTCCACGACGATCACACGCAGCTGCTCGAACAACTGGAACCACTTGGTGTGGTGGGGGAGGATGGCTGAGTGGAGCATGTCCGGGTTGGTCACCACCACCTGGCCGGCCTTGCGGATTGCCGACCGAATGGGCGCTGGTGTATCCCCGTCATAACAGGCGGCCGACACCTCGAGCTCTGCGTCCTTCACCAGGGCTGACAGCTCAGCCACCTGATCCTGGCCAAGCGCCTTGGTGGGAAACAGGAATAGCGCGCGCGCCGACGGATCTTCCGCAAGCGCCTGCAGCACCGGGACCATGTAGGTCAGAGACTTGCCCGATGCTGTGGGCGTCACCACGACGACATCCCGGCCGGCATGCACCGCCTCGATTGCCTCCGCCTGGTGGATGTACGGCCGCTCGATCCCGCGCTTGGCGAGGCCGCGGCGCAGGCGCGAGTCCAGCCAGTCCGGCCACTCAGCGTGGATGGCGTCCTTGGCAGACCGAACCTCGTGATGCACGACGCCGCGCGCCAACGACGGCTCCTCGAGCAGGCGCTCTAGGACAGTGCGGGTGGGGGCGGGGGCGTAGGTGCGCATGCCGGCTCCGGATGCAAATAGAACGAATGTGCGAATGCTTGCGCACCTACGCCCGAAGCGCAAGGGGTACCGTGCCACCTTGTGTGGCACAGGTCGTGCGGCAGGTCGACGTGCCGCGTAGATTCGCTGCACCAGATCTTGAGTTGACAGGTAGCGGACGCGAAGCTACGCTCTGCCCGATGCATCGATTCGACGAGCCGGAAGCGACACCAACGCCAGCAGATGACGGCCGCCCCGCCGTCACCGCGAGTCCCGCTCGTACGCTTGCAGATCTGCCGGTGGCTGGACTGACCCGGCGCCGCATCGGGCTGGTCCTCACGGCCGTGGTCGCATCGTGGGTGCTGCTGCTGTTCGCGCACCAAGTAGGGCAGGCGGGCGAGGCCGCCTCCCGAGTTGAAGCGCTCCAGGCGGCGAACGCAGCGCGGCAGGCGACCGTTGCCGCTCTGGAAGGGGAGTTGGCGCTCGTGGGCCAGCGCGCCTATGTGGCGCAGCAGGCGCGCCAGTACCGCCTTGGCGGTGCGCAGGAGATCCCGTTCTCGCTGGCGGCAGATGCACCGCCGCTGGCGTCCGACGCCCCGGGCAGCGTCGGGATGAAGCTCGGCCGGCCGGCCGAGCGGCCGAGCCCCGTTGAAGCGTGGCTGCGTCTGCTGTTCGGTCCCGGCGGGGACCCGGCCGACGCTGTGAGCGCCGGGGGCTGATCCCCGCCGGAAACCGGTCGTTTGCCTACTTGATCACGAGCTTCGCGACCTTCTGCGCGAGTTCGCAGGTTGTCGCGAAATTGCCATCGCTCGCGATGGGTGACGCGTCGAGCATGCTCACGTAGACCAGGTCGTTGCCCTTGCGAACAAGGACGCCGACGCCCGGGTAGATCTCCGCGGCACCGGAACCCGTGCTCGGCGCGGTGCAGAAGGCTTGGTCGCCAAGCCCGCTGACGCTGTCGCCGAGATAGCCGCCAGTGTCCGCCGCCTTCTTCTCGGCGTCGAACTTGGAGCTGGAGTCACCGCCGCTGTACTTGGCGATCCGGCCGAAGGCGCCCGAATCGGTGCTGGTGCCCGAGTTGGAGCCGCTCCCGATCAAGCAGTTTCCGGCGTCCTTGAGGACACGTTTGTCGAGGGCGAGGCCGATGGTTGCGTCGGCGATGCCGCTGATTGGCAGCGCGGTGGCGTCCTTTCCAAGCACGGTCTCGAGGTCGGAGTTGGAGACGTACGAGCACTCCTTGAGCTGGCCGTTCGCGCCGATGCCCATGTCGCCAGCGATCCTGGCGCCGAGGATCGAGATACCGACTACGACGATGATGGCGAGCACGAGGAGGATGCCGCCGATGATCAGGCAGCCCTTCAGGCAGCCGTTGCCCGAGCTCTTTGCTGGGGGGGCTGGGTTCCAGCCGGCCTGCGGCGGCGGAGCGCCCCAGCCCGGCTGCTGCTGCGGCGCCTGCGGCGGCGGAGCGCCCCAGCCCGGCTGCTGCTGCGGCGCCTGCGGCGGCTCCTGTGGCTGCTGGCCCCAGCCGGGGACACCGCCCTGTCCCGGCGCGTTGTTGCCCATGTGATCCTCCCGTGGTGGCTCCTGGTCGGCGCCATTGTCGGCGTTCCGGTCCTGCTGCTCAAGACATTCTTGCCGATTGCTGCGGCTGGCGGGTCGGGCGACGTGTCGGTACAATCGGCGCCCGTGGCTGGGTAGCTCAGCGGCAGAGCAGGCGACTCATAACCGCCCGGTCGACAGTTCGATTCTGTCCCCAGCCACCAATCTGCACCCCCTGCGCGCCCGGGACTTGTCCCGGGCATTGTTGTATCTGGCGACATCCGCCGGGGCGCCGGCTGCGAACAATGGGTGCGACCTCCCCACCTGACTGGGTCTCAGAAGGGCTGAAGGAGGCACGGCGGTATACTCGGCCAACGGTCGGCTTGACGTCGACCAACCCTCTCGGAGGCGCTCCGTTTGAACGCTAAGTTCCTGCGCAACGGCGTGGTGATGCTTGTCCTCGTTGCAGGTGTCGTCGCGCTGCTCTACACATGGGTGACGTCGTCCACGCCCCAAGCCCAGGAGGGCTACCTCCGGTTCCTTGACGATGTGAAGTCCGGCAAGGTCCAGAAGGCCGTGCAACAAGGCGAAACGCTGTCCGTCACCATCTCGGACAACACCACGTACACGGTCGTGGTGCCCAACTCGATCACGGGCGATGTCGCCAAGGACATGCAGCAGGCTGCTGCCGCCGGTGGCGTCACGCTGAAGCCCGATGCTTACATCAAGAAGGAAACCTCGGACACAAGCTGGGTCAGCCTGCTGGTATCGGGGCTCCTGCCGTTGTTGATCATCGGCGGTTTCATCTTCTTCATGATGAGACAGGCCCAAGGGACCAACAATCAGGCGATGTCCTTCGGCAAGAGCCGGGCGCGCATGTTCCTGGGCAACAAGACGGTAGTCACCTTCGCGGACGTCGCGGGCGTGGACGAGGCCAAGACGGAGCTCCAAGAAGTCGTGGAGTTCCTCAAATATCCGGAGAAGTTCAACTCTCTTGGTGCGCGCATCCCACGCGGTGTACTCCTCGTGGGCCCGCCAGGAACGGGCAAGACCCTGATGGCGCGTGCCGTCGCGGGTGAGGCCGGCGTTCCGTTCTTCAGCATCTCCGGCTCCGAGTTCGTGGAGATGTTCGTGGGCGTCGGTGCAAGCCGCGTGCG
>JANYAA010000213.1 GCA_025355255.1 Chloroflexota bacterium
GGTGAGCTCGGCCGCCGCCTCGCGCGGGCGCAGCTCCTCGGGGTCGGTCATCAGCGCGCGCAGGACGCGCATCGGCTCGGCGGGATCGGCCGCGAGGTCGGCGAGGTCGAAGGCGTACAGGCGCGTGGGCGTGTTGGTGAAGTTGGTGCGGACCTCGAAGCGGTCGAGGTCGCAGACCACCAGCACCGGCGGGTTCTCGAGGTTGTCGCGGTACCGCAGCAGCTGCTCGTACGCGAGGTTGAGGTCCCGGCGCTTGCCCTTGTACTCCCAGGCGAAGTGGCTGCGCTTCCAGACGTCCGCGAAGCCGTCGCCGCCGTCCGTCTTGCCCGCGCCCTTCTCGAAGGCGTACCAGCTGCCGGTGGGGTCGGCCTCGTTGGGCGTGGGCACGCCGAGCATCCGGCAGATGTCGATGAAGTGCTCCTGCGCGGCGGAGCGCTCCTTCTGCGTGCTCTCGCCCCACTTGCGGGCGAACTCGGCGGGGGTCATGGCGCGAAGCGTAGCCGGTTGGCTAGCGGGCCATGAGCGAAAGCGCGAGCCGCATCCCGGCGAAGAGGCCGACGGGCACGCCGATCACCGCCAGGAGCAGGGCCGCCACCGGGCTCCCGAGGACCGAGCCGAGCATTGGGCCGGCGACGAAGCCCGCGAGCATGCCGAGGCACCCGCCCGCGGTCGTCCCGCAGCGGAGGTCGAGGGCGTCGCGCGTCCACTGCGCCATGTTCCGGCGGTCGTTCACCTGGCGGAGGTCGACCCTGATGGGAGTCGGGGGAGGCTGCGCCGGCTGCTGCCACTGCGCAAGGGGCTGGCTTGGCGCCATTACTGGAGGAGCCGGCCGCCCCGCCGTCGGCGCTGTTGGGCTCATGTTGCTCGGGAGTTCGCCGCGCTCCGCCTTCTGGAAGTCGAGCCCGCACTTGCGGCACCACTGGAGCTCGTCGGGCCGCCGGGTCCCGCAGCGCGGGCAGGTGTCGATCCTCATGGTCCCCCGAACTTCTCGCTTCTGCGGACGCCGGCCAAGTATGCCGTGGAGAGCCAGTGTCGATCGGACCAGCGCGCCATGATGCCCCAACCGTGCGCCCCGCGCCCATTGCTGTCCGGCCGTTTGGGCGATGCCGCCCGCCGGAATCCTGCGGGCGGCGGCCCGCGCACCAGGCTCAGAGCCAGTTGCTGGCTCTCAGCGAATCCCGTCGAGAAGCGCCGCAGCGAGGGTGCCAGCGTGTCCGCTCAGCCCAGCAGTCGCGAGACCGAAACGCGCCGCGCCCTCGTGCTGCACGACCGGCCGCTGGTCGTCGACCTCATCGCGCTGACCGGTTCACCCCAACCTCCACGGGCGCGGCCGGGTGCCCGGCCGCACTGAGGCGGGCGCGCCCGCTGGCCGCGAGAAGTGGTGCGCCTCAAGCGTAGAATGCGGGCGGCCCTGATGGAGACCCCATCCGGGGCCGCGCACCGGAAGGGGGCCCGAGTGGGCGACCAGCCCAGCAGCGGCGAGGCCGGGCCGCGGCGCGCCCTCGTGCTGCACGACCGCCCACTCGTCGTCGACCTCATCGCACTGACGCTCGGCCACGGCGTCTTCGAGGTGCGCGCGGCGCGCGACATCGCGGAGGCGTCGGCGATCCTCGACGAGTGGCAGCCGCACCTCGCCGTCGTCGACATGGACCACGACGACAGCACGGCCCTCCTCGGTCGGCTGGGCGCCGGCAGCCGGCTAACGGGGCGCGCCACGCCGTCGCTCGGGCTCACCCGCCGCGGGGACCTCAAGACGAAACTCTGGGCGTTCGACCTGGGCGTCGACGACATCCTCACGACGCCCTTCTCGCCCGAGGAGCTGCTCGCGCGGGCGATCGTGATGACCCGCCGCGCGACGGGGTCGAGCGTCCCGCTCGTCCGCACGATCCGGATCGGCGAGATGGAGATCGACATCCTGGGCCGCGAGGTCCGGACGGGCACGTCCGTGATCCACCTGTCCGGCATCGAGCAGAGCCTCCTGTACCTGCTCGCCAGCCGCGCCGGGCAGGTCGTGACGCGGGACGAGATCCTCGACACCGTCTGGGGCACCGACTTCGTGTCCGAGAGCAACATCGTCGACCGCCACATCCGCGGCCTGCGGGTCAAGCTCCAGGACGACTTCCGCCACCCGCGGTTCATCGCCACCGTCCCGGGCGAGGGGTACCGGTTCATCCCGACGTTCACGAGCGCGGGCTGGGACGGCGCGCCCGCGTCGCCCGTGACCCGGCCGCACTGACGCGCGGAGCGGGAGGCGCCCCGCCGCTGACCCGCCCTGGACTGGCGCGCCGCGAAGGCGCGTCCGCGCAGGATGGCGCACGGCCTGGAAGGGATCCGCTTCTCGTCGTGATCGTCCTCGTCGCGCGCTCCGCTCTCGGCTACGTCGCCTGCCGGCAGGGTGGGACAGCGCGCTCCGGGAGCCGGTTCGCGCCGGCCACGGCCGGGATGACGTCCGGTCATGACCCGTCGGCCCGGCGGCACCATGCTCACCTCTCCAGGCGACACGTCGCCGCCACGGCGCCGGGAAGAGGTCAGAGGAGATTCGGTGAACGAGCCCCTGAGCCAGGACGCGCTCCGGCTTGCGATGGGCGAGGCCCGCAAGGCGTCGGGCGCCGACCAGATGGTGGCCGACGCCGACCAGTCCGCGTCGAACGCCGACCAGGTGTCCTCGGATGCAGACCACATGGCATCGGATCGAGACCAGACCGGCGCGGACGGCGACCAGCAGGCCTCGGACCTCGACCAGGCGACGGCCGACAGGGACCGCGCGGCCTATGGCGATCGATCTTCGGATGACGAGGCCGCGTACGAGCGCGCCCGGAAAAGCCGGGAGGGCGCCTCGCTCGAGCGCCTCGGCAACCAGGCCCGCTGCCAGGC
>JANYAA010000482.1 GCA_025355255.1 Chloroflexota bacterium
CATCGCCAACGGCATGTACGGCATGGTCATCGTTGAGCCCAAGGGCGGCCTGCCCAAGGTGGACAACGAGTTCGCGTTTGTCCAGGGCGAGTGGTACCTGGGTGCCCAGGGTCAGCCGTCCGACTACGCCAAGGCCAACCAGACGGCGCCTGCGCCTGACTTCGTGGTCTTCAACGGCATCGCCAACCAGTACAAGGACAACCCCGTCGCCGTGAAGACCGGCGGCCGGGTGCGCGTCTTCGTCCTGGACGCAGGCCCCAACGAGGACAGCTCGTTCCACGTGGTTGGCACCATCTTCGACAACGTCACCAAGGAGGGCATCGAGCTGCGGCGCGGCAACGCCGGCGGCTGGGGCTCCCAGGCAGTGGACCTGTCGCCGGCCCAAGGCGCGATCATCGAGTTCACGCCCACTGAGGACGGGATGTATCCCTTCGTGACCCACGCGTTCAACTTCGTGACGCACGGGGCCATCGGGATCTTCTCGGCCGGCGATGGCAATCCGCTGAACTGAGCCTGCCTCTCCCAACCTACGCCGGCGATCGCCACCCCGGGTGGTCGCCGGCGCTTTCATGTCCAACCGCAGGCGCATCGATCGCCTACCTGCGCAGGGCGTCGGGGATCTCCAGCTCGGCGCCGCGCCAGCGCGAGACCTCCTCGGTCATGAGCCGGCCGAAGTGGTTCAGGAAGTGGGCGCCGTGGTCTTCCAGCACGTCCCTCGCTCGGAGCATGGCTGAGCGGTCCGCCACACGGATGGCCAGCACGCTCCGCCCGTCATCGAGCGCGCGCTCATAGACCAGGAAGTCAGGCGTCTGGTCCATCGCCATGAACTGGACGGCGCGGATAAGCCTGCCCAGCGCAGACGGCGGCGGGCCGAGCCTGCCCAGCCCTTCGCGGCCCGCCACGCCCTCCAGCAGCGCGACGCTGTCGGGTGCAAAGCCCGCCTGCGCGAGCGCCGTCACGGCCGCGGTCGCCTGTTCGCGATCATCGACGACGGCGAGCAGGCGCCCGGTGGGATACGTGATGTGGCTGCGGTTCGCCCCGCGTCGGCCGCCCACGCTAGATCACCCCTGCTGCAGCCAAGGCATCGATGTCGGCTTCGGGGTAGCCAAGCTCGGCAAGGATTTCACGCGAATGCTCGCCAAGCAGTGGCGGCGCCGTGCGGACCGAGGCGGGCGTGGCGCCGAGCCGGAACGGGATCCCCGCTTGGCGGATCGCACCAAGCACCGGGTGCTCAACCTCGACGGTCATGTCCAGCGCCAGAGCGCCCGGCTGCGTAAAGGCGGCAACAACGTCGTTGATCGGCCCACACGGGATCTCGGCCTGATCCAGCACGGTCAGCCAGTGGGCAGTCGGCCGAGCCTCGAGGGCGCGCGCCAAGATCGGCCGCAGCTCGGCACGGTGCTCCACGCGGTTGCCGTTGGCGGCGAAACGCTCGTCCATCGCGAGCTCCGGCATCCCGAGCGCCTCGCAGAACCTTGGCCACTGGCGCTCCGACCCCACGGCCACCGCCAGCTCCCCGTCCGCGGTGCGGTACGTCTCGTACGGGACGATGTTGGGGTGGGCGTTGCCGAGGCGGCGAGGCGCGCTGCCACTGACGAACGCGTTCTGCGCCTGGTTCACCAGGACCGCAAGGGTGGACGCCAGCAGCGAGACGTCGATGCGCTGACCGGGCGCCGTCCTGCGCTCTCGGCCCAGCAGCCCAGCGAGGACGCTCACGGCTCCAAAGAGCCCGGTGACCACGTCGCTGATCGCCACGCCCACCTTGGTGGGGCCACCGCCCTCGTCGTCAGACGCACCGGTGATGGACATCAGCCCGCCCGTGGCCTGGACGATGAAGTCATAGCCGGGCTTGCCCGCGTCGGGGCCCTGCGTGCCGAAGCCGCTGATGGCGAGGTGGACGAGGTCCGGGTTGAGCTCCTTGAGCGCGGCGTCGCCGAACCCGAGCCGTTCGAGCCCGCCCACGCGGAAGTTCTCCACCAGCACGTCGGATCGGGCGATCAGGCGCCCGAGGGCCTCGCGGCCCAGCGCAGTCTTCAGGTCCAGCCGGATGGACCGCTTGTTGCGGTTGACCGACAGGTAGTACGCAGCCGTGCGCGTGCCGTCCTCCTCGCTGCCCACCCAGGGCGGACCCCAGCCGCGCGTGCCGTCGCCCTCGGGCGGCTCCACCTTGACAACCTCGGCGCCGAGATCCGCCAGGAGCATCGTGGCATACGGGCCGGCGAGCACCGTGGAGCAGTCGGTGACGCGGATGCCGGCGAGGGGACCTGTTGGATGGGGCATGACGACGATGGTAGCGGCCGCCCGCCCGCCGGGACGCTACGCCTCGGGAATGGTGATGTCCACCACCGAAGCGTCCGTCGCGGCGATCAAGTCGGCAGGCGCCAGATGCACGTTGACGCCGCGCGCGCCGCCGCCGATGGCAACGACCGGGAGCGAAGCCGCCGCCGCATCGATGATCACGGGCCATGCGCGCCGCGCGCCAAACGGCGTGATCGCCCCGCGCTCGTAGCCGGTCTCAACCTTCGCCTCATCGGCATCGGGCAGCGTCAGGCGCTTGGTGCCCAGAAGCTCGCGCAGCTTCGGCCAGTCAAACCGGCGGCCACCTGGGACGAGGACAAAGAGGTAGTCGTCAGCGGCGCGGCGCACCAGGATTGAGCGCAGCAGCGACCCCAGCGGCACGCCCTGGAGCGCGGCGCTCTCCTCGGCACTGTGCGCAATCTCGGTGCGAACCACGCGGAACGTAACGCCTGCCGCCTCGAGCGCGGCGATGGCGGGCGTGGCAGGGGGTTCGGGGACGTCGGAATGGTCGCTCATCGGCACAGGGTACGGCTCGGCGCTAGGATGCCCGGCATGACCGACCTCACGTCCCCGGCCCCCGCTCACGTCCCCACCCTCATGACCACCCACGCCCACCCCGACGACGAGACGATCGGGACGGGCGGGACGATGGCGCAAGCCATCCGAGACGGACGCCGCGTCGTGCTCGTCACCTGCACGCGCGGGGAGCAGGGCGACATCGTGGTGTCGTCGATGGACACGGCGGAGAACCACCGCCGACTCGGCGAGATCCGGGCCGCCGAACTTGAGGCGGCGATGGCTGCCCTTGGCGTGACCGAGTGGGACAACTTGGGCTACCGCGACTCCGACATGATGGGCCGCCCAGGCAACCAAGACCCGCGGACGTTCTGGCAAGCCGACATCGACGAGGCCATCGGCCGGATGACCTGGATGGTCCGCCGCTTCCGGCCCGACGTGATGACCACGTACAACGACTTTGGCGGGTACGGCCATCCGGACCACATCCGGACCAACGTGGTGGCCGTGGGCGCGTTCGCTCGCGCGGGCGATCCTGCGTGGTATCCGGAGCAGCTGGCGCCCGAGCACGGCGG
>JANYAA010000293.1 GCA_025355255.1 Chloroflexota bacterium
CACGCGGCAACCATGGTCTGCGCGCAGTCCAGCAGGTACCCCACCTCGCGGGCCTCCAGGAGGTCCGTGTTGAAGACGGAGCCCTTGTCGTCCACGCTGACGTTCTGGTAGCGATCGCGCAGCTCCGCAACCTTGGCGCGGGCGCGCTCAAGGCCCACGGCATCGCGGTAGACGCCAGCGTCATCCATCATCACGTCGGCAAGCTCCGTGCGGATGGCCTCCTTGCGCTCGCCCTTCGCACGGCCGCGGATGGCGTCCAGTTCTGCGCGAATGGGCTCGGCCGCGTCGGCGCCCACCTCGGGCATGCCCACGCCCTTCACGTCGCGGGCCATCTGGCGCCCGGCGCGACGGCCAAACACCAGCAGGTCCACCAGCGAGTTCGTCCCAAGGCGGTTGGCGCCGTGCACGGACACGCAGGCGGTCTCGCCCGCGGCGTAGAGCCCCGGGACCACGGTGTTGGCAGCGTCACGAGTCACCTGCGCCAGCAGGTTCGTGGGGATGCCGCCCATCGCGTAGTGCGCCGTGGGCTGGATCGGAATGGGATCCGTGTAGGGCTCGATGCCCTGATAGACGCGGACAAAGTCCGTGATGTCGGGCAGCTTCTCGTCAATCTTCTTGCGGCCCAGGTGGCGCACATCGAGGTAGACGTAGTCCTTGCCGTTGATCCCCCGGCCGGCGCGGATCTCCTGGGTGATCGCCCGGCTCACCATGTCGCGCGGCGCCAGCTCCATCAGCTTGGGCGCGTAGCGCTCCATGAAGCGGAACCCGTCGTTGTCCAGCAGGTAGGCGCCCTCGCCGCGGGCCGCTTCGGAGAGCAGGATCCCGATGCCCACGATGCCCGTGGGGTGGAACTGGTAGAACTCCATATCCTGCGCCGGCACGCCGTGCCGATACGCGAGAGCCACGCCGTCACCGGTGAGGCTCCAGGCGTTGGAGGTGACGCGGAACATCCGGCCGAAGCCGCCCGTGGCCATCATCACGGCCTTGGCGCGCAGCGTGACCAGCTCGCCATCGGCAATCCGATACGCCACAACGCCCGCGCATCGGCCGCCGTCGCCCAGCTCGCCGCCCTCGGTCATGAGGTCCACAACGTGGTACTCGTCGTAGAACTTCACGCCGTGCTTGACGCACTGCTGGTACAGGGTCTGCAGGATCATGTGGCCCGTGCGGTCTGCGGCAAAGCAGGCGCGCATGACGGGGCCCTCGCCGTAGTTGCGCGTGTGGCCGCCAAATCGGCGCTGGTCAATCTTGCCGTCGGGCGTCCGGTTGAACGGCAGCCCCATGTGCTCCAGCTCAATCACCGTCTGGATGGCTTCGCGGGCCAGCACTTCGGCCGCGTCCTGGTCCACCAGGTAGTCGCCACCCTTGATGGTGTCGAACATGTGCCACTCCCAGTGGTCCTCCTCCTGGTTGCCCAGGGCGGCGCAGACACCGCCTTGGGCGGCACCTGTGTGGGAGCGGGTGGGATAGAGCTTGGTGAGGACTGCGGCGTCAACGCCGGCCTTGGCCAGCTCCAGGGCGGCCCAGAGCCCAGCCCCGCCAGCGCCGACGATCAGCGCGTCGTGCTCGTGGATCATGGCTTCACCGGGAACTGGAGCGTGGTCACAGCGATCGTGCCCATCGCGAAGACGATGAGCGCGCCGAGATAGAGGGCCATCGTGAGCACGGTGCGGGTGCCGCCCTTCGTGTAGTCCTGGACGACGGTCCGCAGACCCATGAACGCGTGGAAGACCACAAAGCTGAGCATCAGCCAGTCAACGGTCCGCCAGGCGATGTTCCCCCACCGCTCGTCGGTGATCCACTTGGCCGTCTGCAGCGACGGGTCGTAGATGAAGTGGACGATGATGAAGTGGGCCAGCGCCGTGACAAACAGGCCGAGACCCGTGAGGCGCATCAGGTACCAGACGGCCAGCTCCCAGCCACCGCCCTGCGGCCGTGCGCTGCTGCCGCCGGAAACGCGCGATGCCATCACTGCCCTCCGAAGGTGAAGGGCGCGGCAAGCCCGAAGGCCGGCGCCATGATCTGGACGAGGATGGGCAAGCCGATGACCGCAAACAGCACCCAGTTCGCGTACCACATCTGCTTGTGGTACCGGGTGGTGTAGGGCCAGAAGTCCATGACGATCACGCGCATGCCGTTGAGCGCGTGGTACAGGAGCGCCGCGCCCAGCCGGGACTCCACGACGCGC
>JANYAA010000327.1 GCA_025355255.1 Chloroflexota bacterium
CCCGACCCATCGGTGCCAGAGGACGCCCATTCCGCCCACTCGCGCCACGGGTGGTTGTCCATGGCGCCCTCGCGCAGCGGCGCCAATTCGGCCAGCAGCGTCTCACGCCGCTCCCATGTGAAGGATGCGGTGATGCCGACGTGGTGGAGCTTCCCCTCGGCGTCAAACAGCCCCAGCAGCAGCGAGCCGATATGTGTGCCCAGACCATTCTTGTGCCAGCGGAACCCGGCCACCACGCAGTCGGCCGTTCGCTCGTGCTTGATCTTGATCATCGCGCGCTTCCCAGGCTGGTACGTCCCGTCCAGCTGCTTGGCCACCACGCCGTCAAGACCGGCACCCTCAAACCGGTCGAACCAGTCTGCGGCCACCGACCGGTCAAGCGTGGCGGGCGTCATGTAGATGGGCGCCGCCGCCCCGCCCAGCACCACCTCGAGACGCCGCCGCCGCTCCGCCTGTGGCTGCTCGCGCAGGTCTTCATCGCCCAGCGCAAGCAGGTCCCACGCCACAAACGAGGCGGGCGACTCGGCCGCCAACTTCCGCACGCGCGACTCAGCCGGGTGGATGCGCAGCAGGAGCGCGTCAAAGTCCAACGTCCCGCCGCGCGCAATCACGATCTCGCCGTCCAGCACACAGCGCTCAGGCAGCTGCTCGCGGAACGGCAACGCCAGCTCCGGGAAGTACCGGTCCAGGGGCTTGAGATCGCGCGACTGCGTGAAGACCTCGTCGCCGTCCTTGAAGACCATCGCGCGAAAGCCGTCCCATTTGGGCTCGAAGAGCCACCCGTCACCGGGCGGCAGACCGGAGGACGGCTTGGCGAGCATCGGCTCGACGGGGTGGTTGAAGGGGAGCGCCATGCAAGCACGATACCGCGCTCCAGGCCCGGGGTGAGTCCGTCAACCCGCAGGAGGTGTGACCCTTCCCTCAGACGAGCGAAACCCATACCGTTGCGTCGGCGTCCCAGTCCCGCCGTCGATGTGCGGCGATCCGGCACCGATCCAGTGCCACCGGAGGTGACGCCATGTGGCGCCTCACAACGCGAGGCCCATCGCTCCCCGTCCTCGCCGTCTTGGCCATGACAACGCTTGTGGCAGCGTGCGCCAGCAGCGCGGGGGCGCCCCAGGAGCCCAACCAGGGGAATCCGGTTGCTGGGCCAACCGCAGCGCCGAAACCCGGCGCCGGCAGCGGTGCCGACGCCTCCAACAGCCCGACGGGCGACACCCTCCATGTGGTCTATACGGGCTCGCTGGAGCTGGTGGTCGCGGATTTGCCCGCCGCCGTCAACACCGCCCACGACAAGATCACCGCGGCCGGCGGGTACATCGGCGCGTCGCAGGAGTCCAACAACTACGGCAAGCCTGTGGCCCAGATCACCTACCGCATCCCGTCTGACCATTGGGACACTGCAATCGCAGACCTTCGCGGTCTTGCCACCAAGGTGGTCGCCCAGCAGACGCAGGCCCTCGAGGTGGGCGGCCAGCTGGTTGACCTCGAGGCGCGGATCCGCAACCTGCGGGCCAGTGAGACCGCGCTTCTCGACATCGCCGCGAAGGCGGGCAAGGTCAGCGATCTGCTGTAGGTCCAGGCGCAACTCACCGAGGTGCGCGGCCAGATCGAGGTGCTGGACGCGGAGCGCACCCGGCTCGCGGACCAGGTCAGCTACGGCACGCTCGTCGTGACGTTTGGCCTGGAGACGGTGGCCGTTCAGGAGACCGCCAAGGACTGGAACCCGGGCAAGGACGTCGATGCTGCCACCGCCACGCTCATCGAGCTGGGCCAAGGCCTCGTGCGGTTCGCCATCTGGTTCGTCATCGTGCTGCTGCCGCTGTTGCTGGTGCTGACCGTTTTGGTCGTCCTGACGCGCAAGGCCGGGCGGCGGTGGCTGCCGAAGCGCGAGCCTGCTGCGCCGACGAAGCCGATTGAGGGCTGGACCGACCAGCGCTGAGCGCTGGGGATCGGTATAGCGCGGGCGCTCGGCAGAACGTCAGGGTGCGGGCTGCCGGGACCGACGGCCGCCCAGATGCGCCGCAGCAGCAAGCCGAGGCAGGCGACGCTCAACAAGATTCGGGGACGGACCCCGGCAGCCTACACCGCCTCGTACGGCACGTAGCTTGGCCGCCACATCGCCGCGGCCACGGCCGGCGGGATGGCTTCAGGTGCAAACCGCCGACCCACGCCAAGCTGGCCCAGATGCGCCACGACGGCAATCGCGATCTCGCGCGCCACCACGCGGAGATCTCCGATAGGCGGGAACAGCTGCCCCTCCGCGAGGATCTCCGCAGGTGCAAGCTCAGCCAGGCGCCGGGCCGCCACCAGGAACGCCGTCTCGGGCAGCGTCCGCGCCTCAGACACGATTGCCCCGAGCCCCATGCCTGGGAAGACGTAGGCGTTGTTCGCCTGCGGCACACGCCTGGGATGACCGTCCACCTCCACAGGCGGGAACGGGCTGCCTGTTGCGATGATCGCGCGGCCATCGGTCCAGGCCATGATGTCGGCGGGCGTGGCCTCCGTGTTGGCTGTGGGGTTGGAGAGCGGCAGGATGATCGGGCGGTCCGCCGAGGCCGCCATCGCGCGCACAACCGCCTCCGTGAACATGCCGCCGTGCGCCGTCGTGCCCAGCAGGATGTTCGGCTTGAAGGCGGCGACCACCTCCACGAGGTCGTGCGGCCCGTCGGGATCCAGACCCATCGCCGCCACCACGTCCGGCGGCAGCGCACACTCGGCCTTGTCGTCCTCGAGACCGGCGCGGCCCAGGGTCAACAGCCCGTGCGAATCCAGCACGGCCATGGAGTTGCGCGCCTGCTCCGGCGTCATGCCGTCCTCCACCATCGCGAGGCGCA
>JANYAA010000333.1 GCA_025355255.1 Chloroflexota bacterium
GCGCACTCGATCACCACGCGCGCATCCCCGCCCAGCGCCGGCGCCATCACGCCAACCTCCAGACGCGTCCCGTCGGCGGCCGCCGGTATGCCCAGGTCCAGCAGGTCGCCCACTGAACGGCGGAAGTCAGACTCCGGCATGCGGACCGTCGTCAGGCCGTCGCGCTGCGCCCGCTCCACCATCTCGAGGATCTGGTGGGCGCCCGTTCGCTGGCCCGCCTCAGGGTGCGGCGCAACATCAGGCCTGCCGCTGAAACCCGCTGCCATCTCATCGATGGACGCATTCGCGGCCACCGCCACCTGCAGCGCGACGGCATCGGCCAGCAGGGGCAGCAGCCAGACGCGTGCCTTCGGCCGCACCGACGCGGCCAGAGCCAGCCCAACCGATGCGTCCGCCACATCCACCATGACGGCGCTCAGCGTGGCCGCCTGGTTGGCTGAGGCCGCCATCAGCAGCGCGTGCTGGACATCTGCGAGGTCGCGCGCCAACGGTGTGACCGCGATCAGCCGCGTTGCAGGGACACCGCGGTCGTCGGCGGGCTCCAGCGCCTGAATCCGCTGGCGGAGCGCACATGGCCACCACGTGAGTGAGCGTTCGTCACGAAGGCGCCAGCGCGCGTCCGGGCGCAGGACAACGTCAAGGCGGTTGAAGAGCTCGGGCGCGAGGTCATACACAGCGGGCAGATTGTCGGCGATCCGGCGTGCGATGGGTCAGCGGTGTGTGCGGGGCGGCCTAGCCGTAGGCGAGTGCCGTATGCAAGCCGTGACTCGCTGCAGGGCCGTGCGAGCCATTTGGGTCTGCCGTGCTCCGGTCTGCGGCGACCCATTTCGTTGTGGCGCATCGGGCGATGTATCCGCACTCGCTCCATGCATAGCGGCCCTTCGATGGGCAGCCGCGAAGGTGCCCGACCCTGGGCGCAGGGCACCATCACCCATCTTCGGACGGCCGATCCCCTGCCGGCAGTCATGGAGTGGATGCGCCGTGGGCGAAGGGAGCCGGGCTGCGGCGTGAGGTCGCCCACGCAGCGCCGAGCCGCTACCATCCGGCCGTGCTGTTTCGCGCTGATCCATGGCTCCATGTCATCGCCGGCTGCATGTCGTCGGGCAAGACCGATGAACTGCTGCGGCTGCTTCGCCGTGCCGAGATCGCCAAGCGCCGGATCCTGCTGGTGCGCCCCGACGTGGACGACCGCACGCCGGGTGACTACGCCGAGAGCCGCAGCAAAGCCCGCTACCCGTCGGTGCTGGTTCCCAAGGGCGAGCCGGTGCGCATCCTGTCGCTCGCGCGGGAGCGTGATGTGGACCTTGTCGGGATCGAAGAGGCGCAGTTCTTTGACCTGAGCCTGTCGCGGGTAGCCGAGACGCTGCGCCAGAGCGGCCGCCACGTAATCGCGAGCGGGCTCAACACGGACTTTGCGGGCAGGCCATTTGGCGCCATGCCAGAGCTGCTGGCGCTGGCCGATGAGATCACGATGCTCACCGCCATCTGCGTGGTGTGTGGTGAGACGGCCACACGGACGCAGCGTCTTGTGGGCGGTCGGCCGGCGGCCATCGACGACCCACTCATCGTCATCGGCGGCTTTGACGGGCCTGCCGTGGAGACGTACGAGGCGCGCTGCCTCCGCCATCACGAAGTTGCGCCGCCACGCGCAGCTCGCGGCGTGGTGGCAAACCAGGACTAGCGCCGCCGCGTCCACAAGTTGTCCACGCCAAGCCGTGTTTCGTGGACAACTTTCAGGACCAAGAGCGCAACTTCGTGGACAACCCCGTTGGTATGTGCCGCCCTGGCGCATATGGTTCGTCTTGCCCGAAGGGGCCAGTGGTACCGACACCGGACTGATGAGTGATTATCAGACCGGGTCCCCGAACCGCCGCCGCGATTGCCGCAAGGTCGTCGAGGCGAACGGAGACCGGGGCCGCTGCGACAAGGCCGAGCTTGCTTGGCAGTGTCGTGGGCGAGCCGGTGCACGACGGTTCCTTCGGGCACTTTCATGTCCGCCGCCGCGCGTCTGCGTCGCACGCGGTGTCGCCGCAAGGCCTACGATCGCCCGGATTGCCGATGCCCAAGCTCTCCGCCGGCCTGCTCCTGTACCGACGCCGCGAGGCCGTCATCGAGGTGCTCATTGCGCACCCGGGCGGTCCCATCTGGTCGCGCCGCGACACGGCCGCCTGGTCCATCCCGAAGGGCGCACCGCTGGACACCGAGGCCGACCTGTTTGCGGCGGCCCGGCGCGAGTTTGAAGAGGAGACCGGGCACCGCCCGCCAACCACCGCGGCGCTCGACCTGGGCGAGGTGCGCATGCGTTCGGGCAAGACCGTGCGGGCGTGGGCGCTCGAGGGAGATCTCGACCCTTCGCGGCTGCGGAGCCTCGAGGTGGAGATCGAGTGGCCGCCCCGGACGGGGCGGATCCTTGTGGTTCCCGAGATCGACCGCCTGCTCTGGGCGCGGCCAGCCGAGGCGAAGCGGCGCCTGAACCCGGCGCAGTCTGCATTTGTGGACCGTCTGCTCGCCGCACTCGCGGGGCTCGAGGCAAGCCAGCAGGCTTCGGAAGAGGCCACCGGTTGATCGCCCTGCAGCGGCACCTGATCCCGCTCGCGATGGCCAGTCTTGTTGCAGCGTGCGGCGCTGCGCCAGCGCCAACACCCCTGGCCTCCCCCACCGTCGCTGGGCCGACGGCGGTCATGGAGCCAACGCCCGTGACCCCGCCCCAGGTGACGCTGCAGCCTTCGGCCAGCACCGCGGTGACGCTTGGCCTCTACTCGGGTCGGCCAAACCCGCAATGGGAACTGACGGCCGATCAGGACACCCACCTTCACCAGATCGTCGCGTCGCTGCCAAGGGTCAGCGGCGTGGCGCCACAAGGCGGCCTCGGCTACTCCGGGTTCACCGTGGCGGTCATCGGCCCTGACGGCCGGGGGCAGGTTGTCATTGCATACGCCAAGACCGTCGCCCTCCAAGGCATCGCGAGCACCTGGCACTGGCGCGACGAAGCGGGGCTTGCTGGTGGAGCGGTTCCTGCTTGATACGGGGAAGCCGTCGCTGGCCGCGGCCGAGTACGCCGCCGCCAAGCAGGCGCTGGACAACCTCCTGCCCTGACGGCGTTGGGTACAGTCGCGTCGTGCACGACTCCGCTGCCACCCCTTCGGACCTCCTGACCACGTATCCCGCCGCGCCCGGCCGCGTAGACGTAGCGGTCATCGGGGCGGGCATCGTGGGGCTGGCCACAGCGATGCGACTGCTCCAGGAGCGACCTGGCCTGCGGATCGCGGTGCTGGAGCGCGAAGACCGCGTTGCGGCGCACCAGTCGGGGCACAACTCCGGGGTGGTCCACGCGGGGCTGTATTACGCGCCAGGCTCGCAGAAAGCGCTGCTGTGCCGCGCGGGCAAGGGCCTTGTAGAGCGGTACTGCGCAGAGCGCGGGATCCCCATCGCGTTCCCCGGCAAACTTGTTGTAGCGCTCGACGAGTCGGAACTGCCGCGTCTGGCCTCGCTCAAGCAGCGGGCCGAGGCCAACGGCGTGGACGGGCTTGAGGAGATTGGCCCGGTGCGGATCCACGAGATCGAGCCCAACGTTGCGGGCATCCGGGCACTCTGGAGCCCGCGCACGGGCATCACCGATTTCACCGTGGTGACACGCTACTACGCTAGCGACATAGCACGATTGGGTGGGGCGATTGAGCTGTCCCGCCCGGTGACCGGTATCGAGCGCCGCACCGACGGGTTGGTGCTGCAGACGCCGCGAGGCCCGATCCAGGCGGGCGCGGTGATCGCC
>JANYAA010000339.1 GCA_025355255.1 Chloroflexota bacterium
GCACCGCGAGGGCCGCAGCGACGAGGGCCCGCTGGGACCGCAGCGCCGGCAAGGCCGGCAGCGCCGGGACGGGCAGTCTGGGCCAAGCAGCCCGAAGGCGGGCGGCGGCGGGTGGGGCGGGACGTACAGGTGAGTTCATCAGCGGCCTCCAAGTGCAGCGCAAGGTTAGCCGACTGGCATGTGGTCCCGTAGGGCGCGTTCGGGTGGTCGCTGATAGCCCGATGGTCCCATCGCCAGACCCGCTTCCCGGGCACGCTACTGGCCGGCGGCTACAATCGCGGACGTGTCCCGAACCTACACGCCTGCTGAAGCCGACGCCCTGATCCCAGAGATCGCCAAGCTTGCCGAGCGTCTTCGCGCACTCCGCGAGGAGGTTGTGGTGTTGCGCGACGCGTACAGGGAGCGTGAGACGGTGGTCCTCGAGGAGCTGGCTGATGCAGGAGCCGCAGATCGCGCCGCACTGGGCGCGGACGCGGGGCAGGAGCCGGCGGATGCCGAGTTGCGCCGCCTCCGCTTGCGCATGCGTGGCCTGGTTGACCAGATGCAGGCCGACACCGCGTGGCTGGACGATCGTGAGATCGTGCTCCGGGACATCGCCACCGGGCTGGTCGACTTCCCGGGCGAGGCGTCAGGGCGACCGGTCTGGCTCTGCTGGCGCCGCGGCGAAGCAGAGGTGGGCTTCGTCCATGGCCGCGACGAGGGCTACTCGCGCCGACGGCCCATCAGCGAGTTCCACTTCGGCGCGGCGCGGCCCACCAATTGAGCGCGGGCGCCAACCCGGGCTGGGCGCACACGGCTCGGCCCAGCCGCCGCGTAGAATCACCTGCCCCACACCGTCGCACAGGATCAACGCGATGAATCGCCCCCAAGCCGTCCCCCAGCTCGACCCCCTCTATGCCGACATCCGGCGCCGTGACGCCGTCCGGCCCGCGATCCTGCTGGACGTTCGCGAGCGGGACGAGTTTGTCACTCTCCGCGTCGAGGGCAGTCTGTTCATTCCCATGTCCCAACTTGGGTCGCGCGCGAATGAGATCCCGCGTGACCGCCCGGTGCTGGTCATCTGCGCATCGGGCACTCGGTCGGCGAGCGCCGCGGGCTTCCTGCTTGGTCAGGGCTTTGACGACGTGGGCAGCGTGGCGGGCGGCGTGGACTACTGGGCGCGGCTAGGGCTGCCGGTGAAGCGGGGACCCTTGGAGTCCGGCGAGGGCCAGCTGGCGGGCTGAGCGCCTTAGGCTTGCGAATTGAAACGGCCGCCGGTTTCCCGACGGCCGTGTGCGCCTGCCCGAGTTGCGATTACCGGCGGCGGCGGAGCTTGCCCAGCAGCTCGCGCGTTCGCTGCTTGTGGTTGAATGCCCAGCCGATGAGGATCATGACGATGAAGTTCACCGCCCCAACGGTGGCCGCGTTCAGGTAGCCGATCTGCTGGCCAACCTCGCCGTCCAGCTTGAGCGCGGGGATGGTGAGCCCAAGCAGGCCCATCTGGAAGAACGGCTGCTGCGGGGCCATGTTGGCGCGGGCGGATCCGGCCGTGACGCCCTTCGCGGTCTGCCCGCCGAGGATAAACGCGTACGAGCCGGCGGCGACACCCGTTGCGCCCTGGATCCCCTCACCCAGATCGGTCTGGGCCAGGTGGTTCCACACGGGGATGACGCCCTTCGCGTCCGGGATTGCCCACAGGGTCTCGGTCCGCGCGCCGACGCCGTCAGAGCCGCCCGTGACGTAGATCCCGCCGTTGGCGACAAACCCGGCAAGGTTGGTGCGCGGACCCGGCAGGTCGGTCTGGGCGCTCACGCGTGACGCGACCACGATATTGGGATCCGCTGTCGTGGCGCTCGGGCCGCCGACGAGCATCTGCTGGACGGTGGCCACAACCTCGTTCTTCTCGTTGCGCCCGCCAATCACGAAGATCACATCGCCCACGTGCGCCGCGTATCCGTCCACATTGGCCTGTGCCAACGGGTACTGCTCCTTGAGCGCGCCAGCGACGCCCTTGGCGTCAACCTGGGTCTTCCACACGCTCTTCGTTGCGCTGGTGCCGTCGGTGCCGCCCAGGACGACAAAGCCGTCCGAGACCGCTGCCGCCGACGCGCCAGCCCGGGGGGCCGGCAGCGCGATGGCGTCGGTCTTCCAGGCGCCAACGCTGCCGTCGTTGGCGACTGTCAGGGTGTAGATCGTGCTGGTGGGCTTGCCGTCCGGACCGTAGCCGCCGATGACGTAGAGCGTGCTGCCCACGACAACGGACGCTGCGTCCGCGCGCGCCTCAGGCATCGCCGGCCCGGCGGCCCACTTGTCGAGGTTGCCCAGACCCACCACATGCGAGATGTAGGTGGCGGCTGAGGCAGCCTTGCCGTCAGAACCGCCCGCGTACAGGTAGGTCGAGCCGATCACGCCCGCTGCACCATCGCTGCGCGAGGCCGGCAGCTGGAGCTCAGCCGGGGCGGGGTGCCACGGGAGCGAGGCCCCCGCCGGCGCGGGGCACGGCACGGTCTCGTTCTCGGGCGGGCAGAAGTTGATGGGCGCCCACTTGAGGACGCCGATATCGACGGTCTTCTGCACGGTGAAGTAGTAGGCGCGATCTGGGATGTAGCCCAGCATCACGATGAGGACGATGAACCAGAACACGGCCTTGACGCCAGCCCAGGCCCACCCGTCCGCATCGAAGAGGCCGAAGAATGCCCGGCCTTTGCCGGCGTGCGGGGCGGGGAGTGCGGTCTGCGTCATCGCTCAGCTCCCAACCTTGAGGGTGCCCATCATGTTGGGGTGGACCGCGCAGATGAAGGTGTAGTCCCCTGCGGCCAGCGCCTTGACGCTGTACGCAATCTGCTTTGGCCCGGTGATGAGGTCTCCCGTGAACACCGTGGCGCCGCTGGCGTCCTTGATCACGATGTTGTGCGGGATACCCGCGTCCTGGTTGTCAAAGTTGAGCGTGAAGTCGGCACCGGCGGGAGCCGTGAGGGCCGCCGTGCCAAACGCCACGTTGAGCGCTGTCTCGCTGACTGTGCTGCCGGCTGGGGCTTGCGAAGCGGGCGCGCCCGATGCGCCAGCCGACGGGGCCCCGGAGGCGGCCGGCGCGGGGGTTGCCTTGGTGAACTCGGCCTGCCAGCAGGCCGGGTAGGGCGTGGCGCCCGCAGCGGGCTGGTAGTTGGGGTCAACCCAGCCGGTGAAGGTCTTCACCTTGCCCGTGCCCTTGTCGATGACGGGCTCGAACAGCGACGGATCCAGCACACGGTAGGTGTCCGCCTTGGACGCCCGCAGGAACGCGATGATGTCGTTGATCTGCTTGTAGTTGAGCGGCCCGGGCGGCGTGCCGGTATTGGACCAGATGGGCATGATCGAGAGCGCGTTGCCGCAGGCGTACCGCCCGCCCACTTGCAGCATGCTGCGGATGTAGTCCGCATTGAGGTGGGCGAACAGCTTGTCCTGGCGGTTGAGCACGGGGCCCTTGCCGCCTTGGCCCTGTACGCCGTGGCACTGGGCGCAGTTAGCCTGGTAGATGTTGTAGCCGCGCTCAACCGCGGTGACCTGCTGGTCCTCCGAGGCGGCCTGCAGTCGGGGCTTGGACATCCCGCCGGGCAGCCCGATCTCGTAGAAGTAGTAGCCGATGACAAACAGCGCCACCACGGTGACGGCCAGGAAGCCCACCCAGCGTGCGCTCGCGGACTGGCGGACGATCTTGGCCGCACGCTCAGGCGTGAGGTCGTTGCGGTGGGCCGACGGCGGCGCCGAGAAGCGCGCACCGGGCACCGGCGCGGACGACGGCCGCGGCGCGGGCAGGCGCTCCTCGGGCGGGCGGCCGGGCTGGTCGGTCATCGGATTCCTCGGTGAGCAGGCTTGCGATGCATGAGGGTCAGATGCAGCCGGTGGCGCTGCGCGGCGGGATGATCCCGGGCTGGCCAACCGCGATGGGCAGCGGGCCAAGGGTGATCTTGCCGGTGTTGATGACAAGCGTGCCGTCCGCCTCCACTCGTGTGGCGAACCGGTCCATGCTGCGCGGCGCCGGGCCGTACTGGGCGCCGAGCGCCTTCTGGCCAAGCCGGTCGTAGCGGGAGCCGTGGCAGGGGCACTCCATCCAGAAGTTCTTCTGGCACGGGTTGGGCTTGCAGCCGAGGTGCGGGCAGCGCTGGTAGAGCGCTCGCACGTTCACCGCGGTGCCATCGCCGGACGTGTCGGCGCCGGGGATGAACCGCCCCTGCGACGGATCCACAAGCACGACGAACGCCTTGGCGGACGAGACGTAGGCCGGGAAGCCGTCCGCGATGGGGAGGCTGGAGTTGTCGGCCTTGACCTTGTCGAGCGTGCCGACGACGACATCGCCGCCAAACTTGCCCTGCAGGTTGGGCCACAGGAACCCGATGGTCCCAGCGGTCACCTCCAGCAGCCAGAGGCCCATGCCCGCGGCGAGCGAGCCGCGCAGGAGTTCGCGCCGGGACACCCCCTGGACCTGCTCATGGCGCAGGGCCTTGATGGCCTCCTTCGTGAGGGCCTGAGGCTTGCTG
>JANYAA010000355.1 GCA_025355255.1 Chloroflexota bacterium
CCGTTGGGCCGGATGCCCCGGAGGATGTCGCCCTGGACGCAGCCGCGAAGCTTTCGGTGGAGTCATGAGCACCGTACCCATCCCTGCCGCCAGCGCTGAGACTGGCTCGTCGCAGACGATGAACTCCGGGTTCAGCGCGAGCGCGCGGGCGATGCCGATGCGCTGGCGCTGGCCGCCGGAGAACTCGTGCGGGTAGCGGTGGATATGCGACTGGTTGAGGCCCACCTTGCCCAGCAACTCGCGGACAAGCTCCTCGCGCTGCTTCGTGTCCTTCATGCCGTGGACAAGCGGACCCTCGCCGATGATCTCCCCAACCGTCATGCGCGGGTTCAGGCTCGCGTACGGGTCCTGGAAGACGATCTGCATGTCGCGGCGAACCGCCTGCATCCTCTTCGCGGGGAGGTTCATGATTGCCTCCCCCTTGACGTAGACCTCGCCGGAGGTCGGCGGGATCAGCCGCATGATGACCTTGCCCAGCGTGGTCTTGCCGCAGCCGGATTCGCCCACGAGGCCGAGGGTCTCGCCGCGCCTGACGGCAAACGAGACACCGTCAACGGCCTTGACGGCGCCGATCTTGGTCACGCCGAGGAGACCGCCTCGGATCTCGAAGTGGCGGACGAGGTTCTCAACACGAATGAGCTCGTCGCCGAGGCCCTTGGGCGGCGCATCGGTGAGGGTGTTGGGGGCAGGGACGGTGCTCATGACTCCACCGAAAGCTTCGCGGCTGCGTCCAGGGCGACATCCTCCGGGGCATCCGGCCCAACGGCCGGCGCGCTCCCGTCCGGGGTGAGCCAGCACCGGGAGAGCTGGTTGGGGCCAACCTGCTGCAGCGGCGGCGCGGTGTCGCAGATCGGCATCGAGTACGGGCAGCGCCGCTTGAAGAGGCAGCCCTTGGGCAGGTTGAGCGGGTTGGGCACCACCCCCGAGATGACCTCAAGGCGCTTGCGGTGCTCGCCGAGCCGCGGGATGGACGCCAGCAGGCCCTTGCTGTACGGGTGGTGCGGCCGCTCGTAGACGGTGACCGCGTCCGACTGCTCGACAACCTTGCCCGCGTACATGACGACGATCTCGTCCGCCATCTCGGCCACCACACCGAGGTCGTGGGTGATGAGCATGATCGCCATCTTGTTGCGGTCCCGGAGCTCCTTCATGAGCTCAAGGATTTGCGCCTGGATGGTCACGTCGAGCGCAGTCGTGGGCTCGTCGGCGATCAGCAGCGACGGGTTGGTGGACAGCGCCATCGCGATCATCACGCGCTGGCGCATACCGCCCGACAGCTGGTGCGGGTACTCCCCCGCTCGCCTGCGGGCGTCGGGGATGCCCACGGCGTCAAGCATCTCGATGGCGCGCTCCATGGCCTCCTTGTCGCCGACGTGCGCATGCAGCGCCACCGTTTCGGCGATCTGGTCGCCACAGGTGAACACCGGGTTGAGCGATGTCATCGGCTCTTGGAAGATCATCGAGATCACGTTGCCGCGGACGTCGCGCATCTCCTCGTCGCTCGCGGTGACGAGGTTCTTGCCGGCAAGCGTTATCTCGCCCTCGACAATGCGGCCCGGCCGCTCGATGAGGCGCATGATCGACAAGGCGGTGATGCTCTTGCCGCAGCCGGACTCGCCCACCACGCCCAGCGTCTTGCCGTCGAGGATGGAGAAGCTGACGCCGTCAACGGCCTTGACGATGCCGTCGCGCGTGTTGAAGTGCGTCCGCAGGTTGCGGACGGAGAGCAGCGTCCCGTCTTTGCTGCCGTGCAGCACAGGGGTTGTGGAAGTCACGCTCATTTCGCCTCGACGCGCTGGCGGGGATCGAGCGCATCGCGGAGACCGTCGCCGAGGAAGCTGGCGGCAAGAACGACCGCGATCAGTACGAGACCCGGGTACCAGATCATGATTGGGTTGCGGAACACGTAGTCCTGCGCCTTGGTGAGCATGTTGCCCAGGCTCGCGGCCGGCGGCTGGATGCCGAAGCCCAGGTACGACAAGGTCGCCTCGACCACCACCGAGTCGGCGATGCCCAGCGTCGCCGCGACGACAAGCGGCGCAAGCGCCCCAGGGAGGATGTGGCGGATGACGATGCGGCGATCCGAGGCGCCCAGCGCCTGGGCAGCCTGGACATAGTCGCTCGTGCGCAGCGAGAGGAACTCGGCACGGACGAGGCGCGCGGCGGTTGTCCAGCCTGTCAGCCCGATGGCGAAGATCACCACCCACATGTTGCCGGTGCCGAAGAATGCGACCAGCATGACGATCAGGAAGAAGCCGGGCAGCGACAGGATGACGTCCACAAAGCGCATCAGCAGGTTGTCCACCCAGCCGCCGACGTAG
>JANYAA010000411.1 GCA_025355255.1 Chloroflexota bacterium
CGGTCAGCGTCGGGGACGTGGCGAAGCGGGCCGGGTGGTCCGTGATCTCGGCCGTCAAGACCGGCGATGTCCGGCCGATTGACGCGAGCACCGCCACGCGGCCGGGTCCAAGCCTCGCCGCCGGCATTCGAGCCGTAGCCGTCGCCATCCATCCTGGGCTGGTGTTGCCCAACGCGTCGGCGGCGCCATCCGCGGCCGCTTCGACCACGCCGTAGCTGTGTCATGACCACGACCCCGGTCCCCGTCCGCCACCCCGCCGCTCTCACGGCTCGAGTCCATGGGCTTGGGCGGGTGGGCTGGCTCCTCGCGGCCGGGGTCGTGGTGCTCCTCGTCGTCCTCGTCGGTGCGATCGTCCTGGGCACCTCTGGCCTTGCACCCGGGACTGCAATCGCGGTGATCGCGAAGCGGCTGCTGGGCGTTGATCTGGGCACCTCGTGGAGCGCGATCTCCGAGGCGATCGTCATGGAGCTGCGTCTCCCTCGGGTCCTCACCGCCATGGTTGTCGGCGCCGGGCTCGCGGTGGCTGGGGCCACGTTCCAGGGCCTGCTCCGCAACCCGCTCGCCGATCCGTATGTCCTGGGCACCGCGTCCGGCGCCGCGTTCGGGGCGGCGCTCGCGGTCATCCTGCCCGTGCACGGGCTGCTGTTCGAGTTCGGGCTGCTGCACGGGCTCGCCTTCGCCGGCGCGCTGCTCTCTGTGACGGTGGTCTACAACCTCTCGCGGATCAGCAGCCTGTCGCCGCTGACCTCGCTGCTGCTGACCGGATACGCGGTGAGCTCGCTCCTGGCTGCGGGGCTGGCGATGGCGATGTACCTGTCCGGCACGGCCCTGCGCCAGATCTTCGCCTATCTTATGGGCGGCTTTGACGGCTCAACCTGGATGCGGCTTGCCGTGGCGGCCCCGCTGATCGTGGGCGGCAGCATCCTGATCATGCTCAGGGCGCGCGCCCTCAACGGGTTCCTGCTGGGCGAGGAGGCGGCCGCCCACCTCGGCGTGGACGTGCGGCGGGAGCGGGCGATCCTGCTTGCGCTGGCGTCGCTGGTGACCGCGGCTGGCGTCGCCGTTGCTGGGCTGATCGGGTTTGTGGGGCTGGTTGTCCCTCACCTCGTCCGGCTGCTCGTGGGACCGAACGCGAGGCTGGTTTTGCCCATCTCCGCGCTCTACGGCGCCAGCCTGCTGGCCGTGGCGGACGTCATCGCCAGGCTGCTGGGCGGGCTCCCCGTGGGCGTGGTCACAGCCATCATCGGCGCCCCGTTCTTCCTCGCCCTGCTGCGCCGCACCCGCACGGGGTACGAGCTGTGAGCGGCCCGGTGCTGGCCCTCGACGGCGTCACCGTGGAGATCCGCGGCCGCGCCATTCTGCGCGACGTCTCGTTCCGCCTGGAGGAAGGCGAACGCGCTGTCCTGATTGGCCCCAATGGCGCCGGCAAGTCCACGCTGCTCCGCGTGATCGCGGGCACGCTCCATCCCACGGCGGGCCGCGTGGAACTGGGCGGCACGCCGATGGCGCACCTGGAGCGCGCCGAGGTTGCCCGGCGCCTGGCCGTGGTGCCGCAGCAGACGGCGCTGCCGTTCTCGATGCGCGTGGAGGAGGTTGTGGCGCTTGGCCGCCTGCCCCACGAGGCGTCCTTGCGCGGTGCCAGGCCCGCGGACCGCGCGGCCGTATCGGCTGCTATCGACCGTGTGGGTCTTGGCCATCTCCTTGGCCGCGACGCCCGCGAGCTCTCGCTGGGGGAGCGCCAGCTGGTCCTGCTCGCGCTGGCCGTGGCCCAAGCCTCGCCCATCATGCTGCTCGACGAGCCCACCGTGCACCTGGACCTGCGCCACCAGGTTGAGGCGATGGAGCTCATGCGCGACCTCAACGAGCGGGACGGCACCTCGATGATCGCCGTCCTCCACGACCTTGGTCTGGCGGCCCACTTCTTCCCGCGGATCTTGGTGATTGACCACGGGCGCCTCATCGCCGACGGCACGCCCCGCGAGGTGCTCACGGACGAGCGCATTCGCGACGTGTTTGGCGTGGAGCCGGCGCTGGTTCGCCTGGCGGTTCACGGGCAGGGGTGATGCGCTCGGGGCGCTGGCCGGGTACCCTTGCGCGGTGACTCGAACCCGGGCACTGACCTTGGTGTTCGCGGCGGCCCTGCTCGCTGCCGTCGCCGCTGGCTGCGGCGGCACCACGACGCCTACCGGGGCAACCGGGGCACCAACCACCACGCCAGCACCAACCGTGCCCGCGAGCTCGGGCACCCCCACGGTTACGCCCGCTCCAACAGACCCCGGACAGACCGTCTCGCCCACGTCGCCCGCGGGCTCAAGCGGGCCGACCGCGTCGGCATCCGTCAGCCCAGGCGCAGCCGATGCGTGCACGGGCAACGTCGACAATCGCCGCTTCTATCGCAGCATCGCGCAGTCGGTCACGTGGTCCGTCGTCTGCCCCGTTCTGCCCAAGGGCTGGTTTGTCAACACGGGCACATCCCGTGACGCGGGCGGCGGCAAGATCCTCATCACGTACACCGGTCCTGCTGGCGCTTCGCTTGCGCTGTCGGAGGGCTTCTTCTGCACCGCCGCCGACGGCTGCGTTCCCTCGGGGGCCGATGCCGGCAGCGCCCCGTTCGGCTCCATGAGCGGCAAGATCGTCGCCCTCGATGACGGCGGCTGGGCGATCGTCGTCAACCGCGGCGCGTCGCCCTCGTGGCTCCTCGTGGGGCACGGGATGGACCAGGCCGGGCTTGAGGCCATCGCGGCGGCGCTCGCCCAGGTTGCGGGCTAGGCCCTCCGTCGCCCCCCCAAGCGTCATGCGCATCGAGGAATTCGAGCTCGAGCGGTTCTTCGCCAAGTACGAATTCGCCGTCCGCCACCTGCTCTGCGCGTCTGACGTTGAGGGTTGGCCGATGGCCGACCTGCTTGCGCTGTCCGATGCCGAGACACGCGCGCTCTGGGACCGGCTGACGCTGGGCTACACCGAGGCGCCGGGTCATCCGCTGCTGCGGGCCGAGATCGCCTCGCTCTACTCCACGATTGCGCCCGAACAGGTTGTGGTCTTCAGCGGGGCCGAGGAGGCGATCTTCACCGTCGCCAACGTGGCGCTGGAGCCCGGCGATCACGCGATCGTTGTATGGCCCGCCTACCAGAGCCTCCACGCGGTGGCGCGGGCGGCGGGCGCAGACGTCTCGCTCCACGAGCTGCACGCGTCCGAGGGCTGGGCGCTGGACGCCGACGCGCTGCGCCGGCTGGTGACGCCGCGGACTCGGCTGATCGTCTTGAACGCGCCGCACAACCCCACGGGGTCCATGCCGTCTGCGGCGGCCTACCGCGCCGTCTCCGAGATTGCCGCAGAGGCCCGCGCCACCTTTATGTCGGACGAGGTCTATCGATACCTCGAGTTTGACCCCGCCGATCGCCTGCCTGCCGGCGCCGACACGGGCGTCCATGGCGCGTCGGTGGGGGTGATGTCGAAATCGTTTGCCATGGCCGGGCTGCGGATCGGCTGGCTGGCCACGCGGGACCAGGCGCTGCTGGACAAGGCGATGCGGTTCAAGGACTACACCACCATCTGCGCCTCGGCGCCGGCGGAGGTGCTGTCGCTGATCGCCCTGCGCGCGCGGGACCGCGTGCTGGCCCGGTCGCTCGCCATCGTGAGTGCCAACATGCTGCTGCTCGATGCGTTCTTTGCGCGCCAGGCCGGGCGCTTCCGATGGGTTCGACCGGTGGCCGGATCCATCGGCTTCCCGGAGCTGACTGCCGACCTGCCGATTGACCAGTTTGCCCAGGAGCTCCTGGCTGCCGAGGGCGTGCTGCTGGCGCCCGCGTCCCTCTTCGGCCACCCGGGCAACCACTTCCGCCTTGGCTTCGGCCGCCCGTCGCTCCCCGCGGGCCTCGAGCGCCTGGAAGCCTACGCGGACCGCACGCTGCGCTAGGGCTTGCGGACGGCGCGCTGACCGCGCGAGGTCACGCATCGCCACTCGAGCGGCCACTCACGACCATTGACCCTTGACCCGGCGCAATCGGCGGTGAGAGCGTTGCGCCATGATCAGGCGCTGGCGGGTTGTCCTCCTCGTGATCGTCCTTGCCGGGGCGGCGGGCGGCGTCGGATGGCGGTGGCAAGGCCAGACGGTCAACGTCGTCATCGTCAACGCCTCGGGGGCGGCGGCCCAGTTCTCGTGGCAGCCGCATCTCTTCGCCGACCAGGCGACCGTGGCCGTCGGCGGGTGCGAGTCGAAGTCGATTCAGCTGCGTGGCGGCGCGACCTGGCGCTTCGTGAGCTGTCGGCTGGACATGGGCTCCTCGACCGTCAACATCCCGCTGTCCACGCGCGAGGTTGCTGTGGGCATCTGGCTCGCCCAGGACGGATCGAGCCGACTCGTCTCCGCGTATCCCGTCGATCGTCCTGTCGATGTACCCTACCCATCAGGGTGCGTGATGCAGACCGGGTGATAGTGCGAGGCCAGATGGCCGCCCAAGCTCATTGGCACGGGAATCACAACGTGGGTATCGCTGTCCGACTGGCCCTCCTGGCGGCCGCACTTCTCCTCGCCGGCTGCACGTGCTGCGCCCGCCCCGCCTCCGCAGGCCCCGCGCGGACCCCGTCAGCGGACTGCGTCGACGCCTGGGCACGCACGCTGGCGAGCCCGTCGAGCAGCGCCGCGGCCGAGGCGCCGATGCGCGCGTGCGGTTCGCTCGAGGACCTCGTCCAGGGCGCCCAGGCTGCGCACGTTGCCGGCGACCCGGCTGTCAGCGCCAAGCTGACCGCCGAGGGACTGTGCGCCACGGGCCGGTTCAGCGAGACGCAGATCTGCGGTCAGCTGGGCATCACGCCCCCGCCTGCGACGCCGGTGCCCACGCAGACTTGAGCTGGCCTCGGGTGTCATTCGCAGACGCATTGCTAGACGGGGATGCGACCCCCTTCGCGGGCCTTTGAGCCTGTGACTGAGCTCGGCCGCCGGTGACGGCGAGCCCGGCGTACGTCATGACGTCTGGCTCATTGACGTCTGCCGGCCGCGCGCCAACGATGGAGATCCCGCGAGCGATCGAGGGGGACGGTGAACAGACGTGAACACTGCAAGCCGGGGGATGGGTGCAAGGTGGTGGTGGGCGTGCAGCACGTGACGACCTCGCTCAGAGCCATGCTGGCGACGGTCGCGCTGGCCGCGGCCGTCGCTGGCTGCTCCATGCTTTCCGGCACGACCCCAGCGCCGTCGGGCCAGATGCAGCGGGAAGCCCTCATCGGCTCGTTCATCGACGCCGTCCAGCGGAACGACGCCGCAGCCATCGCTGCCATGACGGACCCACTGGTTGATCCTCGAGCCGACATCGCCGCCCTGCTCGACGCCCACGGCGGGCGCCCCTGGGAGAATGTGCGAGTCGCGTGGGGACCCGACGAGTGGGGAGGACAGGCGATCTACGCGACGATCGCGGCGACGACGCCCGAGGGCCCGGACTCGATCAAGATCCTCACGATCTGGGATACAAAGCGGGCGACGCTCGCCCTGGGGGCCGCCCCGGGCGCTGATCCGGGGGCGGACACGACCAGCCCGACGCCATGACGACCAGTTCGGTCGAGCGAAGCCACCGACGGGCGCCGCTGTCGATGCGCTGGTCGCATCGCGGAAGGCGGACCACGCGGAGGCCGGTCAGTGCCTCTTGCCGATCGCGGCGATCGCGTATCTCGGCCGTTCACCATTGGCGGTCCGCAAGCGACGCTGGCGGCAATCGACGGTCGGTCGCGGAGTGGCGACGGCAAGCTGCCCGTGCTGGAGCGGGCGGCAACGTAGTCGCGCTTGATGTAGGCGCCACTCTCATGATGAATATACAATTGACACAACGACCATGTCCAGCCAATAGTATGTGCCATGACACGACCGCAGCGATCCCTTCATCCCGACACCCAGCGCAAGGCAGATGAGCTGGGCGCGCGCCTGAAGGCGGGTCGGATCCGGCGCCGCATGAGCGAGGCCGAGATGGCCGCGCGCGTCCTGGTGAGTCGGCCCACGCTCCGCAGGCTGGAGGCGGGCGACCTGACGGTGAGTGCCGCCACGCTCGTCCGCGTGCTGGAGGTGCTCGCGCTGGCGGGTGATGTAGACCAGATTGCGGCGCAGGACGACCTCGGCCACCAAATCGCGGACGCGCGGCTGCCCAGACCCCACAAGCCGCTGACCCGAGGGCTGGCCGATGAGCTCTAGCGACGAGCTTGTCGTGATCCTGGACGCGCCCGAGCTGAGCCCAGCGCGCCCGGTTGGTGTGCTGACTCGATGGCCGGGCCGGGTGCTCTCGGTTGGCTTCGCGTACGCGGCGTCGTGGCTCCGCTCGGGCAGCGAGACGTTCGCCATCGATCCAGCGCTGCCGCTTGTGGAGTATCCCACCACCGTGCCTGGCAGGAGGCTCCCCGGCATCTTCGCCGACACATCGCCAGATCTGTGGGGCGCCGCGCTGTTGCGCCGCCGCGAGGGTCGCGACCTCGACGAGTGGGGTCTGCTTGTGGGTGTCGCCGATTCGACTCGCATGGGCGCGCTGCGCCTCCGCGCCGGTGTGGACGGGCCATACGTGTCGGATCGCGATCCCGAGATCCCGCCGGCCACCAGCTTGCGCGCGCTCCAGGCCGCCGTGCGGCGCTTTGAAGACGACCCGGACGTCCGGGCGACAGACCCCGCGATCGCGCAGCTTATCGCCCCTGGCTCATCGCTTGGCGGCGCACGCCCAAAGTCGAACTACCGCGAGCCCGACGGCAGCCTCTGGATTGCGAAGTTCCCGTCCAAGACGGACCGGCGCGATGTCGGCGCCTGGGAGCATGCCTATGCGCTGCTGGCCCGGCGGGCGGGCATCGCTGTATCGGACACCGGCCTGCTGGACGTTGGCGGGCAGGGGCACGCCTTCGTGACGCGCCGCTTTGACCGGACGCCCGAAGGTCGGCGGCTGTACGCCTCCGCGCTCACGCTGACTGGCCGAGAAACCACTGCCGATGCCGACTACGCCGACATCGCGCGGGCGATCACGTTGCAGGTGGCCTCCACGTTTGTGCGGACGGATCTCGCCCAGCTGTACCGGCGCATGGCGTTCAACGTGTTTACCGGCAACCGAGACGACCATCCGCGCAACCACGGCTTCCTCCGAACGGCGGACGGGTGGCGTCTCGCGCCGGCGTTCGACATGAACCCGACCCGTGAGACCCGTGAGCACGCCACGGCCATCAACGGGCGCGTGACCGGTGTGACTGCCTCAGACGTCCTCGCCCAGCGGTCCCAATTTGGCCTGGCGGCGCCGGACGCCCATGACATCGTCAACGAGGTGGCCGAGGCTGTCTCGGGCTGGCGCGACGTGGCGTGCGATGTCGGGATCCAGCGCGCCAAGATCGAGGACGTGGCGCCTGCCTTTGCGGCGCTGGCGTCCGTCCAGGACGTGCCGCGGAGCTGACGCGCGGCGCGTTGACGTCCCGACGGCCCGCCCCGCGGGGCTGACCGGCCCCCGAACCTGCGACCAGCGTCCCGGTGCAGCGCCACATCCGGCCCTCCGCGAACCGCCCTGCAGGGTCCATCCTGCGGAAGGCGTCCGCCACGGAGTTCTTCATGCCCGCAACGTCCACGCGCCGCCTGCCGCGGATCCTCCTCTTCATCCTGCTGATCCTCGCGCTCGGCGCGCTGGTCGCCGTCCTCGCTATTCGGCTGTCCGGTCTCTTCGTTACCACGACCAACCCGATCACGGGTGTGGGCGACCCGGCCGAACAGGACCGCACAAGCGGCGCATTCACCGCGATCAGCGCAAGCGGCGGCATCCAGGTGGTGGTGGGTATCGGGCCGAACCGCGCCGTGTCGCTCACGGCGCAGCGCAATCTGCTGCCGCTGATCCACACGGATGTGATCGAGGGTCGGCTAACCATCACAATCGACGCACCCGGGATCACCACAACCAAGTCCGTTCTTGTCCGCGTGACGGTGCCTGTCCTCACGCGCGTGTCGTTGGACGGCGGCGCGACGGGGACGATGGAGCTCGACACCGATGTGCTGGAGATGGCGCTGTCGGGCGGCTCGTCGATGACGGCGATCGGCCGGGCCAGCGCCCTGACCCTCACCGCCGACGGCGGCTCCACGGCGCAGCTGGAGGAACTCCACGCGGACACCGCCAACGTGACGGTCAACGGCGGATCCACGGTGACCGTGGCCGTGGCGACCACGCTCTCGGGCACAGCCGATGGCGGCTCAACCGTGAAGCTGACGCAGAAGCCCATGACGCAGAACGTCAAGACCAACGGCGGCTCGACGGTCACTGGCCCCTAGGCGACGCGCGGAACCTCAGGCAAGCGCCCGTCGCTCACTTGCGCTTGCGCTCCAGGTCCAGGAACGGCAGCGGCTTGACCACGGCGGTCACGCGACCGCGGCGGCCTTCGACGGTCCACTCCATCTGGAGCTTCGTCCCCACAGGCTCGTAGCGGGCGGGCACCAGCGCGAGCGCCAGCGCTTGCTTGAGGATGGGGCTCCAGCCGTGCGAGGTGGCGCGGCCAATCTGGCGGCCGTCCGCAAAAACCGGCGTCTGCGAGCGGTCCACCCAGGGCGAGATGGCCGGGGCGAGACCATGCGCGTCGTACAGCGCCTCAATCTCGTACCAGTCCAGCATCAGGCCCACAAGGCGCCGCGCCGGGCCGCCTGATGCCTGCTCCGCGAGGAGCGCGCGCCGGCCCACAAAGTCAGCCTTGTCAAAGGTGACGAGCTTGCCCAGGCTCAGCTCAAACGGGCTGTAGTTCTGGTCCGGGTTGAGCGCGTGGCGGGCCGAGGTGTAGTCCACCTCCGCCATGATCAGCCCTGCCTCAAGCCGCGTGACGTCCAGCGCCCAGATCCCCGCGGGCCGGATGGCGTAGGCCTTGCCCGCAGCAAACAGCGCGTCCCACACGGAGGGTGCGCCATCGGCCGGGATCCAGAGCTCGTACCCAAGGTCACCCGTGTAGCCCGTCCGGCTGACATCAATCTCAACGCCGGCGATCGTGGTGGCTCGACGGCGGAAGTAGGCGAGGTCCGCAAAGGACTCACCGCTGGCGGCCTCAAGAACGGCGCGGCTGAACGGCCCCTGCAGCGACAGCGCTGCGATCGCCTCCGACACGTCCTCGATCTGGACGTCCAGACCTGCGGCGTTCTGGGTCAGCCAGCGGAACTGCGGATCTGCGGCGGTCCAGCGGAGCTCCTGTTCGCCCACGCGCTGCACGGTGCCGTCATCGAGCACCTTGCCGTGCTCGTCGCACCACGGCGTGTAGAACACCTGGCCCACCTTGAGCTTGGTTGCGTCCCGAGTGATGACGCGGTCAGCCAAGCGGATGACGTCGGGTCCGGTGATCCGGTACTTGTACAGCGGGCTCACATCGATGACCGCCGCCGCCTCGCGGATGGCGTTGTACTCGATGTCGTGGAAGTCGGCGTAGGCAGACGACGCCCAATATCCGGCCCATTCGCGCCACTGCATCTTGCGATTCAGGGCCGCAGCCTTTGGGTGGAACGGGGTGCCGACGCTCACGAGGACCTCCAGCGGTGGTGACGCGCGAAGTATGCAGTACGTCTAGTGCAGGGTCACTCAGACCAGCCGCACGGGCACCGAGGGGGAGGTCATGCGCTCGTCAAACGTGGCGATAGCGTCACATCTCGCGTGCTCGGCCGCGGCCGCGATGAGCGCGTCTGGGATCCGACGGGCGGACACGCGCAGTGACCATTGGATGGCAGCTACCGTGGCGCCCCGGTCGGCATCGATGAGTTCCACGTTGTCGCGCGTGAGGAAGCCGACCAGCGCCGCACCAAGGTCCGGGTTGGTTGAGCCGTGCTTGCCGCGCATCACATGGATCCGCGACGTCGCCGTTGCCTCGATTGAGCGGCAGGCGCGGTCGTAGCACGCTGGGCGCGCGCGTGGTCTTGCGGACGCAGGTCTGCCACCATGGATCCTGATGGACACCAACCCCTTCGCCGGCCACGTGCATCGCCGGCCCGACGTCAGCGTTGACGAGGCCGCACGGCTCCTGCGCGACGCCTTCGGTATGACGGCTGCGCTCACTGAGCTGGGGAGCCACCAGGACCGCAACTACCGGATGGACGCGGCGGACGGCCACAGTTTCGTCTTCAAGATCGCACGCGAAGGGCTGGGCCGGGCCGCGCTCGAGGCCGAGAACGCAGCGATGCTGTGCGCCGCTGCCGCTGGGCTGCCGTTTGCGGTGCCCGTGCCGCAGGCTGCGCTCGACGGTGCGTTGATCGCCCACGCCGTGGTTGCGGCTGGCACCGCCCATGATTTGCGGGTGGTCACGTATCTGGACGGGACGCCGCTGGACGGGTTTGGCTACCTTGCGCCGTCCGTCCTGCGGGCGCACGGCGCGATGGCGGCGCGCATGACCCTCGCGCTCGATGGGTTTGACCACCAGGGGCTAGACCGCGTGCTCCAGTGGGACATCCGCCACGCGGCATCCGTGGTGGCGGCGCTGCTGTCGTACTGCTCCACACCCGCGCGACGTGCCCTGGCCGAGGCCCAGACCGCGCGGGCGGCCGAAATACTGGACTCGCTGACGCCCCAGCTTCGCGTGCGCGTGGTCCACCAGGACGTCACCGATGTGAACACCCTTGCCCGCGTGGACCGTGCCGGCCGGCCGATGCCGTCCGGGCTGATCGACTTTGGCGACCTGTCGCGGACGTGGCTAGCCGCCGATTTGGCCGTGGTCATCGCGGCTGACTCGTTCCACGCTCTGGACGCGCCGCTCCAGCTCGCGCGCGAGGTGGCCCGCGGGTATCTCTCGCTGGTGCCGCTGGACCCCACCGAGCTTGCGGCTGTCTGGCCCATGGTGGTGGCCCGCGCAGCCGCCGTGGCCGTGAGCGGCGATCAGCAGGGTGCGCTGGAGCCGGACAACACGTACGTCCACGCCACGCGCGACGAAGAATGGGCGGCGCTTGAGGCCGTGGCCGCCGTGCCGTTTGCCCTGGCGGAAGAGGTGCTGCGTGAGGCCGCGGGGCTTGGCCCTGCGCGGAGCGTTGTGCTGCCGGTGAACCTCGTCCGGTCGGTGGATGTGGCGCCCGATCGCGTCCGCGTGCTGGACCTCTCCACGACGTCCGCCGCGCTGTCGGGTTCAGCCACCGGGGATACCGCCGCTGTTGAAGCGGCCGTTCACGGCGTCCGCGCCGCCGGGGGCATCCCGCTTGGCCGCTGGGGCGAGGCGCGGCTGACGGATGCCGAACTCGACACGACCATCGAGGCCGCAACTGTCCACCTGGGCGCGGACGTGTTCCTCGCGCCGGGCATGACGGTTCGGGCGCCCGTCGCGGGTGTGGTGCGCCACACGCCGGCCGGCGTGGTAATCGGCGGGGACGACTTCGATGTACGCCTCGATGGAGTTGTTCCCGCCGTGGCCGCGGGCGCAGCCGTGCGCGCCGGGGACGAGATTGGCCATGTCGCGGGCGATGGACCGGGCGGGCTGCCCGCGTTGCTGCACGCGCAGCTTGTGGCGGTCCCAGGGCTCGAGGCGCCGCGCCGGACCGTGCCATCCCTCGCCCGAGCATGGCAGGCGCTCTGCCCGGATCCATCGGCCCTGGTTGGGCTGTCGCCATTCATGGCCGTTGCCCCGCGGGACGATGCCGAAGCGCTGCTCGCCCGGCGCTGCGCGGTCCTCGCCGGTGTACAGGTGCACTACTACGACGCGCCGCCACGGATTGAGCGCGGCTGGCGCCATCACCTCATCGACACCACCGGCCGCTCCTATATCGACATCGTCAACAACGTGGCGATCCTGGGGCACAGCCATCCGGCGGTTGAGGCGGCGGTCACGCGGCAGCTTCGGCTCCTGAACGCCAACTCGCGCTTCCTCTACAGCGTCATGATCGAGTTTGCGGAGGCGCTCGCCGCACGCTTCCCGGCGCCGCTGGACACGGTCTTCCTGGTCAACACCGGGTCTGAGGCCACCGAGCTCGCGCTTCGCCTGGCGCGCACGGCGACTGGCCGGTCTGATGTGCTGGCCGTTCGCGGCGCCTACCACGGGTGGACAGGGGCGGCGGATGCCATCACCACGTCCCACATCGACAACCCCCGCGCCATCGGCACGCGCCCGGCCTGGGTGCGGCTGGTGGAGGCGCCCAACACCTACCGCGGGCTGCATCGCGGACCCGACGCCCGCGCGCGTTACGCGGCAGACGTCCGGCGCGTGCTGGGGGAGAGCGCCGCCGCTGGCGCCGGCCCCGCTGCGTTCATCGCCGAGGCGCTCTTTGGCAACGCCGGCGGCGTCGTGCTCCCGGACGGCTATCTGCGCGAGGTTTACGCTGATGTCCGCGCCGCCGGCGGTCTGGCCATCGCGGATGAGGTGCAGACGGGGTATGCGCGCCTTGGCCGCCACCAGTGGGCGTTTGAGCAGCAGGGCGTGGTGCCCGACATCGTGACCGTGGCGAAGGCGGCCGGCAACGGCATGGCCGTTGGCGCCGTGGTCACCACGCAGGCGATCGCCGACGCGTTTGCTGCGGAGGGCTCGTTCTTCTCGTCGGTTGGGGGCTCGCCCGTTGGCTGCGCGGCGGGCCTCGCTGTCCTCGAGACGATTGACCGCGAAGGCCTGCAGGCCAACGCCCGCATGGTAGGCGACCACCTCCGCGCCGGGCTGCTGGACGTTGCCGCCGCGCATCCCGAGATCGTCGGGGCGGTCCACGGCATGGGGCTCTACCTGGGCGTGGAGCTTGTGCGATCGGCCGAGACCCTGGAGCCCGCCACCGAGCAGGCCCTCGCCATCTGCGAGCGAATGCGTGAGCTGGGCGTCATCACGCAGCCCACGGGCGACGGCAACAACGTGCTCAAGGTGAAGCCGCCGCTCTGCCTCACGCGGGACAGCGCGGACGTGGTGGTGGAGGTTCTGGAGCGGACGCTGGCCGAGGGCTGGTAGGGGAGCGCGCCGCCGCAGCTCCCGCAGCATGGGCGGTGCTACGCGGCACCAGTTCGCGGGCCAAGGGCTGCCACGAGAGTGACGACGACCCCGGCAGGACCCAGTTAGGGTCGCCACAGCACCACCGATGCTGCGCAAGGGGCCTTGTGTGCGTTGCGGGCAGCGTGTGCGCCGGGCCACGCTTGGGATCTCTGGCCGCTAGCATCGGCGATGCTGCGGAAGCCAGCGGCGGCGCGAGTCCGGCTAGAAGTCCCGGACGTACACCACCACGGCGGCCAGCATCGTCGCCATCTGGCCGCCGCTCTGGAGGAGCACATTCCCGGCCGTTCCCACCTGGCGCAGCGGGAAGATGCTGGTGCTGAGCAGACGCCAGCCGTTGAGCTTGCGCTGGTCAGCATCCGCCGCAATCCCCGCTACAAACGCCTCCGTGTCAACCTGGCCGCCCGTGTCGCTTGAGTAGTAGGTGACAAAGCGCTGGTTCGGTCCGGCCTGAAAGTCGCTCATCGGTGCCCCTTCCGCTCGTGGTGCTGCTCAGGCGATTGCGGCGGGGCCATAGGCGAGCACGCCCACGCCCTGCCCTTCGAAGTCCTTCGGGTTGCGGGTCACGATCACGGCGTCCAACGACCACGCGACGCCCGCGACGATTGCATCGGCCAGGCGGTGGCGTGAGTACCTCGTGCGCTCCCGTCGAGCGGCAGCCGCCCAGCGCGCGGCGTCCGGGGTGGTGGATACGTACTCCAGGACGTTGATGACGTTGTCGATGAGCGCGCGCTGCTCGTCGGTCCCCTTCGAGAGTGCCTCGGTGACCACGACGTCGCACATGTAGAGGTCGCCGGTCTCGCCCAGGAGGCGTTCGATCAGGTGGGTCGCCCCGAACAGGCCCAGCGAGTGGTCAATCAGGACGGTCGTGTCAAGGAGATACCGGCTCATTGCTCCTCGTCCTCCCCGGTGTCGGGTGCCACGCCCCAGAGCTTGTCGTCCCGGCCCCAACTCTCCCGCAGTTCGCGCAAGATCCGGTCCGTCTCCTCGGGCGTCTCACCCCAAGTCTTGGAGCCGCGCAGGGCGCCCGCCGTCTCGCGGATCACGCGCAGCGCGTTGTCCCGGCGAACCTGCCGGGCGACCACGTCGGCGATGTAGGCGCTGCGGCCTCTGGGTCCCGCCACCTGGTCAACGAGCGCCAGCACCTCTGCCGGCAGCGTGATGTTTGTACGAACAAGAGCCATCGTGTGCACCATGGTGTGAAATCAATGCACACACGGTATCACCCGCCTCGCCAAGCGACAGCCTCCGATAGACTGCATCACCACTATGCAGCTTGAATAGCGACCCACACGGAGGGCGGCGTGCCGCAGCGCTACGACGCGGTGATCATCGGCGGAGGCCACAACGGGCTCATCTCCGCTGCGTACCTGGCTCGCGCGGGCCTCAAGACGGTTGTGCTTGAGCGCCGGCACGTCCTGGGCGGCGCAGCGGTCACCGAGGAGATCATCCCGGGCTTCAAGTTCAGCGTGGCGAGCTACGTCGTCAGCCTTCTGCGGCCCGAGATCATCCGCGACCTTGACCTGCCCAAGCACGGCCTGGACATCCTCCCGCTGGACGGGACCTTCACCCCGGTGCCGAAGGGCGAGGGCCCGAAGGCCGGCGGTGGCGACTACCTCTGGCGCGTCAACGACCACGGCCGCACCATCCGCGAGCTGCGCCGCTGGAGCAAGAACGACGCCGAGGCGTACGAGGAATACGGCCAGCTCATGGTGGAGATGGCCCGGTTCATCAAGCCCATCCTGAGCATGGTCCCGGGCGATCCCACCGAGAATGACCCGCGCCCGCTGCTCCCCATCGCCAGCCTCGCCCGCAAGTTCGCCCAGCTGCCGGAGCGTCAGCAGGCGGTCTTCGTCCAGCTGATGACGATGTCCGCCAAGGATTTCCTGGACCAGTGGTTCGAGACGCTGCCGCTCAAGGCGACGATGTCGGCGTCCGGGATCATCGGCACGTACCAGGGCATCAACTCGCCGGGTACCGCCTACGTGCTGCTGCACCACTACATGGGCGAGATTGACGGCGCCTTCCGCGCCTGGGGCATCCCCAAGGGCGGCACCGGCGGCATCTCGTACGCCATCGCTCGGGCCGCGCAGGCGCAGGGCGCCGAGATCCGCACGGAAGCCCCCGTGGCACGGATCATGGTCAAGGACGGACGCGCCACAGGCGTGGTGCTGACCAGCGGCGAGGAGATTGAGGCGGGCTCCGTGCTCGCGTCCACGGATGCCAAGGTGACGTTCCTGGACCTGCTGGAGCCCGGCACGCTGACCCCGGAGTTTGAGCAGGAGGTCCGCCGCTTCAAGTTCCGCGGCTCGTCGGGCAAGGTCAACCTTGCCGTGGACCGGCTGCCGGACTTCACGTGTCTGCCCGGTGAGGGCGAGCACCTGCGGGGCGCCATTTCGTTCAGCCCCAACCCGGTTGAGATGGAGCAGGCGTACGACGACGCAAAGTACGGGCACTGGAGCAAGCGCCCGTATATGGACATGATCATCCCCACCCTTGTGGATCCGCAGATGGCCCCGCCAGGCAAGCACGTCATCTCGTGCTTCGTGCAGTACGCGCCGTACAAACTGGCGCCGGAGCTTGGCACCTGGGACGAGAACAACAACCGCGAGAAGTTCGGCGATGCCGTCATCGACCGGATCGCGGAGTTTGCGCCCAACATCCGCGACATCATCATCGGCCGCCAGGTCCTCACCCCGCTCGATATCGAGCGGACGATGGGCCTCACGGAAGGGAACATCTTCCAGGGCGAGCTCTCGCTGGAGCAGCTGTTCTTCAACCGGCCGGTCCCGGGGTACGCCCGGTTCCGGACGCCAGTGGACAACCTGTGGCTCACCGGCTCGTCCACGCACCCGGGCGGCGGGATCATGGGCGCCAACGGGCGCCTCGCCGCACTTGAGGTCCTGAAATCCCGCGGCCGGAAGGTGGCCTGACGATGGCTAGCTCAACCAACCGATACGACGCCATCGTCATCGGCGGCGGTCACAACGGCCTCGTCTCGGCGGCGTACATGGCCAAGGGCGGTCTGCGCGTCCTGGTGCTTGAGGCGCGAGACCAGGTTGGCGGCGCGGCCGTGACGGAGTCGCTGGGCGGCGTTCGCGTGCCTGCGCTGGCACACACCGTGGGCCGGCTTCGCCCGTCCGTCGCGTCCGATCTGGACCTGCGCTCCCACGGGCTGGCGCTCGTCTCGCCCGAGGTCCGCGTCTTCGCCCCGCAACCGGATGGCCGCGCGGTGACGCTTTGGGGCGAGCTGGCGCGCAGCGTCGAATCCCTGCGCATCTGGTCCGAGACCGACGCCACGGCATTCGTGGAGTTTGACCGCCGCGTGCGGGCGCTCTCGAAGTTCCTGTTTGACCTTGGCGAAGAGGCCCCGCCCGAAATCAAGGCGCCAGGCTTTGGCGATGCGCTCGTTGGTCTGCGTCTTGGCCGCGCGTTCCGCGGTCTGGGCCGCAACGACGGGCGGACCATGCTGCGCGTGGTGGCGATGGCCGTTGCGGACTTTGTCGCCGAGTCCTTCTCGACCGAGGCCATCCGGGCCACCACCGCGTGGCGTGGCGTGCGGCACACGGCGATGGGCCCCTGGTCTGCGGGTTCCACCCAGGTGCTGCTGGCCGATGCCGCAGGCAACGACGGCGGCGCCGGGGAGACGGTGTTTGCCAAGGGCGGCCCGTCGGGTCTGTCCGACGCGCTGGCGTCCGCGGCACGCGCGTTTGGCGCGGAGGTCCGCACCGGCGTCCGCGTTTCGCAGGTGCTCACCGCTGACGGCGTGGTCACGGGTGTTGTCACGGATGCCGGTGAGGAGATCGCGGCGGCTGCCGTGGTGTCCGGTGTGGACCCCAAGCGCCTGCTCACAACGCTGGTTGATCCGGTCACCGTGGGTCCCAATATGCGCTGGCGCGCCGGCAACATCCGGACGCCGGGGACCACCGCGAAGGTGAACCTCGTGCTCGACGGGCTGCCGGACTTCCCTGCTGCCGGGGGCGATGCACGCCTGCTGCGCGGCCGGATCCAGGTTGGCACGACATCGATTGACGCGATGGAGCACGCCTTCGACGAGTCGAAGTATGGGCGCTTTGCTGCGACGCCGGTGCTTGAGGCGACGATCCCGTCGCTGGTGGACCCGTCGCTTGTGGAGGGCGCGCCCGAGGGTACGCACGTCATGAGTGTGGTGGCCCAGTGGATGCCGCCGAAGCGTGCCGCTGCAGATTGGGCCGCTGCCGGCGGGGCCGCGGACCGCGAGGCCGTGGGTGACGCCGTCCTGCGCTCGCTTGAGACCGTTGCCCCGGGTATCACCGGCCGCGTCAAGGTCCGCCAGGTGCTCACGCCGGGTGACCTCGAGACCCAGTACGGGCTGACCGGCGGCCACCCGATGCACGCGGAGCCCGGGCTGGACTCGTTCTTCCTGTGGCGGCCGCTGCTGGGCTGGGCCCGCTACCGGATGCCTGTGCAGGGCCTGTACCTCGCCGGCTCGGGGGCGCACCCGGGCGGCGGCGTCACAGGCGCCCCGGGCCGGAACGCGGCGCGCGAGGTCATCGCGGACAAGCGCAAGCGCCGCAAGTAGGGCTCGCGGCGCGCTCGTTCTCGGGTGCGTCCGACCTCAAGATTTCACAAGGAGTGAACAGGGCGGGGTCTCAAAGCGCCTCGTGTTCACTAGGTGTGAAAAGTAGCGGCCGCCGACGGCGTCCCGCGGTCAGGTACGCGTTTACACGGCTCTGAGGACCGACGACGTGGGCCCGTGCCCCCGTTTTCGCCGCCGAGTTGTTCACTAGGTGTGAAATTCGCCGAGGATCCTCGCGCCGGCGCCCGCTCTAGTCACCAGCCTCGTCCAGCGACCACGCCCAACTGGGGAGTTCGCGCAGCAGGCGTCGGCCGGTGAGGTCCAGGTGGATCGGCGTCACGGAAACGCGGCGGTTGACCACCGCGTGGATGTCTGTGCCCGGGACGCCCAGCCCGGTCGGGGGTTGTCCGCCAATCCAGTAGTAGGGCGTGCCGCGCGGGTCCACGCGCCGCAGCAGTTCGTCCTGATACACGCGGTGGCCAAGACGGGTCACCTCGACGCCCGCGCACTCCGAGGCCGCAACTGCCGGCACGTTCACCGACAGCAGTTCGCCCCGCCGCAGCCCGTGCTCAAGGATGTTGCGCGCCACCATGCGAGCGGCGATCCCCGCCAGCTCGAAGTCCATCCGATCCACGTATTCCTGCGATATCGCGAAGGCCGGCAGCCCGGCGATCACGGCTTCCATCGCGGCCGAAACCGTGCCGGAGTATGTGACGTCGTCGCCCAGGTTGGCGCCGTAGTTGATCCCCGAGGCCACGATGTCAAATGGCTGCTCGAAGAACCCCAGCGTCGCCAGCGCCACGCAGTCCGTTGGAGACCCGTCCACGGACCAGCCGGTGGAACCGTCTGCGAGCTTGCGCTCCCGCACGCGGAGCGGCCGCATCATCGTCTTCCCGTGGCCCACCGCAGACTGGTTGGTCTCGGGGGCAACCACCTCGACATCGCCCACGACCTCAAGCGCCTGCTTCAACGCGAGCAGCCCCAGCGAGTCGATACCGTCGTCGTTGGTGACCAGGATCCGGGGCCGTGCCGTCCAGATGGTCAGCGGGCGGCCTAGGCGCTTGAGCGGTCGACTGCCGGCACGGGCGCCAGCAAGCGGCTCGCCGTGCTCCATGTCCACATCGCGGCGCTCGGCTCGGGCACGCTCGCGCGACATGTCGGGCTGGTTGGGCCCGTCTGGCGGTTTGGCCGCCTCATCATCCTTCACCTTGCCGCCAGCCGAGCCTCGTCGAGGTCCTCGTCGATGCCGCCCACGGGCTCACGCGGCCGCCGAACGGGCCGCCCCTCGCGCGCCTCGAGTCGCTTCGTCGCGCGGTCCGCCACGTTGCCTGCGTCGTGCGTGCGCTCAAACCAGTGGAAGAAGAACGCCGACAGCACCGCGGCAATGGGGATGCCGAAGATGGCGCCGGCAAACCCGGCGATGGACGACCCGACAATCACAGAGCCCAGCACCACGATGGGGTGAATGCCCACGGCGCCGGCCATCAGGCGCGGCTGGAGCACGTTCATCGTCACGAACCAGCCCACCGCCATGGCGATCACCACCGGCAGCGTCGCGCCGGGGTTCAGCACCAGCGCCACCAGCACCGGCGGTGCCCACGAGACGAACGGCCCGAAGAACGGAATGGCATGGAGGACGCCGGCGATGCCGATGGTCACGGCCGCGTACGGCAGGCCGAAGACCAGATCGACGAAGGCCGTGATCAGCCCGAACGCCATGCCCATGATGAGCTGTGTCCGCAGGAACCCGCCAAACGACCGAGACACGCTGGTCTGCACCATGTGCGCCGTCATCGCCTGGCTGGGTGGGACGAGGCGCCAAATGAAGCTGAGTGCCTTGTCGCGGTCCAGCGCGATGTAGATGGCCATGATGACGACGATCAGGATGTTGCCCAGCACGCCGATGCTGGCCACCGCAATCTCCTGCAGCGGTCCGACCAGCTGCCCGGCCCATGCCTGCAGGTTCTCGACGATCTTGGGGGCCTGCCTCGCAAGGTCGATGTTGAAGCCAAACGTCGCCAGCCGGCGACCCACCTCGGTCAGCGCCGTGGTGAGCTGTGCCTCAAGTCTGGGCGCGTCCTTGAGGAAGTCGCCGATGGAGCCCGCGAGGGCCGCCGATGCCTGGATGAGCACCGCGATCAACCCGCCCACCAGCGCGACGAACACGAGCAGCACCGCCAGCGCGTCCGGCAGTCTGGGCACCAGCCGCTTGATCGCGCCAACGAGTGGCAGCACCGCAAAGGCCAACAGCCAGGCCAAGAAGAACAGCATCAGCACGTCGCTGAAGAAGGCCAGGACCTGGATGGTGAAACCGGCCACCACAAACCCGAGGGCGATGACGGCCAGGATCAGGATGATGTCGAGCAGGCGACGCTGGCGGTCGGTCAATTCGATCGGCATGGCCGAAGCCTACGACGCCCGTCGATACCTCGCGCGGCGGTCCTGCGTGTCGGCGCGGCGCCGGCGCGCGGCACTTAGCGCAGGCCCATCTTCTCCTTGACCTCGGCCATCGTGGCCGCGGCCTTCGGCGCGAGGCGATCCGCGCCTGCCTCAAGGATCCCGTCGATCTCGCGGGGGTGCGCCATCAGCTCCGCGTAGCGCTCGCGGGCGCCGGCATAGCGGTCGATGATCCGCTGGGCGAGCAGCTTCTTCGTGTCCACGCAGCCGGTGCGCGCGGACGCCTCGCCTTCCCAGACCTCCTCGTAGTCGTCGCCGAAGAAGCGGTGCAGCTGGCACACGTTGCAGGCCGACGGGCGACCGGGATCGGTGCGCTTGATGCGCTCTGTGTCCGTCACCATCGACATGACCTGCTTGCGGATCTCGTCGGGCGAGGCAAGGATCTCGATGGTGTTGCCCACGGACTTGGACATCTTCTTGACGCCGTCCGTGCCCAGGACCACGGGCGCACTGGTGTAGACCGCTTGCGGCTCCGGGAACGTGTCGCCGTAGCGATAGTTAAACGCGCGGACGATCTCGCGGCTGAGCTCAAGGTGCGCCGCCTGGTCCTTGCCAACGGGCACGAGGCTGGCCTTGTAGATCACGATGTCGGCCGCCTGCAGCACTGGGTACGTGAGCAGGCCATGGTTAACGTCATCGGGCTGGTTGGCGACCTTGTCCTTGTACGTTGGCGTCCGCTCGAGCCAGCTAACCGGCGTCACCGTCGTGAGCAGCCACATGAGCTCGGTGTGCTCGGGGCGGTGG
>JANYAA010000419.1 GCA_025355255.1 Chloroflexota bacterium
ATCCCCTGCCCCACGCCGATGCACATCGTGGCGAGCCCGTAGCGGCCGCCGGACCGCGCCAGCTCGTGGACCAGCATGGTGATCAGCCGGGCCCCCGACGCGCCAAGCGGGTGGCCCAGCGCGATGGCGCCGCCGTTGGGGTTGGTCTTGACGGGGTCCAAGCCAAGCTCGTCCATGCAGGCCACGGATTGGCTGGCGAAGGCCTCGTTGATCTCGACAATGTCGATGTCGGCGATCGTCAGCCCTGCGCGGGCAAGGACCTTGCGCACAGCGGGCACGGGGCCGATGCCCATGATGTCGGGGTGCACTCCGGCAACCGCGGTTGCCACGATGCGGGCGATGGGCCGCAGACCCAGTTCGCGCGCCTTGTCAGCCTCAACGACGAGAACGGCGGCGGCGCCGTCGTTGATACCCGAGCTGTTGCCGGCGGTGACGCTGCCATCCCTCGCAAACGCGGGCTTCAGCGCGGCCAGCGCCTGCACCGTGGAGTCCGGCCGCGGGTGCTCGTCGCGATCCACCACGGTCACGGCGCCCTTGCGCCCGGGCACGCTGACCGGGACCATCTGACCGTTGAACAGGCCAGCCTCAATCGCCGCGGCGGCCCGACGCTGGCTCTCTGCCGCAAACGCGTCCTGGCGCTCGCGCGCCACCGTCCACTGCGAGGCAACACGCTCGGCGGTCTCGCCAAGCGAGATGGGCGGGTACGCCTCCTGCATCCGCGGGTTGACGAAGCGCCAGCCGAGCGTCGTGTCCTCCATGGACCGCGCACCGCGGTCCCAGGCGCCCTCGGCCTTGAGCATCACGTACGGCGCGCGGGTCATCGATTCCACGCCGCCAGCGATGAACACGTCGCCGTCGCCCACGCCGATCGCGTGTGACGCAGTGTTGATTGCCTGGAGACCGCTGCCGCACAGGCGGTTCACGGTCTGTCCGCCAACCTCCACGGGGAGCCCCGCAAGCAGCCCAGCCATCCGAGCAACGTTACGGTTGTCTTCGCCGGCCTGGTTGGCGCAGCCGAAGACGACATCTTCAACAAGGTGGGCGTCGATGCCGGCGCGCTCCACGATGGCGCGGATCACCACCGCGGCCAGATCGTCCGGCCGGACGGCGGCGAGCACCCCGCCGTAGCGCCCAATCGGCGTGCGTACGGCGTCGGTGATCCAGGCTTCGCGGATGGGTCGGTGCGTTGAACGTGACATCTGCGCAATTGTAGGGCTGGCGGTGCCCGCCTGACCCTGTGCCGGGTCAAGCTCCTAGCGGTGGCGCCAGACGGCGGGGCGCTTCTCTAGGAACGCGGCCATTCCCTCGCGCTGGTCATCCGTGCCGAAGAGCGCCTCGAAACGGTCCCGCTCGTAGCGCAGGCCCTCGTCAATCGGCAGCGTCTCGGTTGCCCGGACAGCGGCCTTGGCGGCGGCGGCGGCCAGCGCGGGCATCGAGGCGATCCTGGCGGCAAGCTCCAGCGCCCGCTCCACCACCTCGTCGGCCGGGACCACCCTGGTTACAAGACCCAGCCGCTCCGCCTCAGCGGCGTCAACCTGTCGTCCCGTCAACACCATCTCCACTGCCCGCGCCCGACCCACCGCGCGCGCCAGTCGCTGCGTGCCGCCGGCACCGGGGATCACGCCAATCGCGATCTCCGGCTGGCCAAACTTGGCGTCATCGCCCGCAATCAGCATGTCGCAGGCCATCGCCAACTCAGCGCCTCCGCCCAGGGCAAACCCGCGGACGGCGGCAATCGTCGGTGTCGCCAGCCGTCCCGCGCGGTCCACGGCGGCAAACGGGTCTGCAGCGTGCAGCGAGTCCGACGTCTCCACGGCCAGCTCGCGCACATCGGCCCCGGCAGCGAACGCGCGGGTGCCGGCACCGGTGATGACGATGGCACGACAGGCCGTATCGCGGTCGAGCGCCTCCAACACGGCGTCAAGCTCGGAGAGCAGCGCGTACGAGAGCGCGTTGAGCACCTTTGGCCGGTTCAGCGTCACCAGCGCAACGCCATCGCGCGCTGGCTCGCCGGCCGGGAATGCCACCAGGACCAGCGGCTCGGCGGCGGGCTCGGCGGGGGACTCGATCATGCGGAGACCTCTTGGGTGGCTTCGGTCAGGAAGGGCCGATAGAAGGCAGTCAGCGCCTCGTTCACGATCGCGGGCCGGAGCGCGGTGACCTCGTGGCCGCAGTCGGGTGCTACGAGGAGGCGGCCATCCCAGAGCTGGCGGCGCAGCGCCCACGCCTGGTTCACGGGGACAAAGGGATCCCGGTCGCCCACGATGACCAGCGCGGGACAGGTTACACGTCGCAAGTCGCCGGGCTCAGGCAGCGGCTGGACGGCGGCCGCCTCCCCCAGGATCGGCAGGAGCCGCTCCCAGCCGCCCTCGCCCTGCACGGGGTCATGGCGCCGGTCCAGCGTGGCGGCCCAGGTGGGCTGCTCCCGGTGGATCCGCTCCGGATCGAGGAGGCGGCGAGCGACAGACGCCCGGGGTTCGCGCTCGGGGCTGACCGCCGCCAGCACCACCGAGCGGACACGCTCCGGATGGCGCACGGCAAACGCCAATGCGGTTGCCGCACCCATCGACAGACCAGCGAGGTGGAAGGAGCCCAGCGACAGCGCGTCGGCGAAGGCTGCCAGATCGTCCACAAGATCCTCGTACGCCACGCCGGCGGCCGGGTCCCAGCGGGTGCCGCCGTGGCCGCGGGCATCAGGCAGGTACAGGCGGAAGGAGCGGCGCAGCAGCGGCAGCTGGTGGCCGAAATCCAGCCGGCCCGCGGAGGAGGCACCGTGGAGGAGCACCAGCGGCGGTCCGTCGCCTTCAACCTCGTAGGCGATCTCCAGCCCGTTCGCCCAGAGCCGCGCCGTCGTGGTCTCGGCGTGCTTCGAAGCGTGCATGGCGGCCGCGCTGCTCAGTCGGCAGGGGATTCGGGCTTGCCCGCGACCGTCGTCGTGGTCGCACGTTCAATCCGCAGGTAGCGGCGCCGGTGGTACAGCAGGGGAGGCGCCGTCTCGTCCTGCAGCCGCACGGCGTCCACGTGGCCCACGAAGAGCAGGTGGTCGCCCGCCTCAATGCGGTTCACCACCGTGCACTCAAGCGTTGCGACGGCACCCCGGAGCAGCGGCAGCCCGGTCTCGCCCGGGTCCCAGTCCGCTCCGCAGAACGCGTCGCGCCCAGGCGTCACGTTGGCGCCGGCGAAGCAGTCGGACAGCCACTGCTGATCCTCGCCGAGGATGCTCACGGCGTACCGGCCGGATGCCTCGATGGCCGGGATGATGAAGCGGCGCCGGTCCAGCGCCACCAGCACCAGCGGCGGGTCCAGGCTCACCGATGCGAGCGCGTTCACCGTGATGCCCTGCGGGCGATCGCCGTCCAGCGTCGTGACAACGGTCACGCCCGTGGCGAACTGGCCCATGGCGGTGCGGAAGCCGGCGGCTGAGGCGTTCACGCGGCCAAGGATACGCGGCGACAGCGCCACCGGCCCGAATGCCGGTTCGTCCCGCGGTGCCCCGTCCATCCGGCCCGTTCACGCGCTGCTCGCGCCGCACTACCATCGCGTGCATGAGCAATGAGTCTTCAGTAACCCCAGGCGCTACCCCAGCCTCAACCCCAGCCACAACCCCGGCCACCCGCATCGAGCGAGACTCCATGGGCGAGATGGAGGTCCCGGCCAACGCCCTGTACGGCGCCTCTACCCAGCGCGCCGTGCTCAACTTCCCCATCTCGGGCCATCGCATGCCCCGCCGGTTCCTGCGCGCCCTCGCGCTGGTGAAGCTGGCGGCTGCGGAGACGAACGCAGGGCTGGGGCTGCTGGATGCCGCCAAAGCTGCCGCCATCGCCGCCGCTGCACGCGAGGTTGCCGCGGGCAAGTACGACGAGCACTTCCCCATCGACGTCTACCAGACCGGCTCAGCCACCTCCACCAACACCAACATGAACGAGGTGATCAGCCACCTCGCGTCGGCGCGGCTGGGCGGGGCGAAGGTTCATCCCAACGACGATGTCAACAAGTGCCAGTCTTCCAACGACACCGTGCCGACCGCGCTGCAGCTGTCGGGCGCCGTGGCCATCGAGGAGGAGCTGATCCCGGCGCTCATCGACCTGCAGCAGGCGCTGGCCGCCAAGTCCACCGAGTTCTGGGGCATCGTCAAGACCGGCCGAACCCACCTCCAGGACGCGACGCCCATCCGGCTTGGCCAGGAGTTCGCGGGCTACGCGGGCCAGGTGGAAGAGGCGATCCGCCGAGCCCAGGCCGCCCGCGACGAGCTGCTCATCGTGCCGCTGGGCGGGACGGCGGTGGGCACCGGCATCAACGCCCATCCGGAGTACGCCGCGCGGGCCTGCATGGGCCTGTCCGAGCTCACCGGCCTGCAGGTGCGCGAGGCGCCGAACCACTTCCACGCACAGGCCACGCTGGACGCGGTGATCGCGGCCCATGGCGGTCTGCGGGCCATCGCGCTGGGCCTCTGGAAGATCGCGTCGGACATCCGGTTCATGGGCATGGGGCCCCGCGCCGGAATCGCGGAGCTGGCGCTGCCGGAGACGCAGCCGGGCTCGTCCATCATGCCGGGCAAGGTGAACCCGGTCATCGTGGAGTCGCTCACGATGGTCGTCGCCCGCGTCATCGGCAACGACGCCACGGTTGCCTTCGGGCAGACCGGATCGTTCTTGGAGCTCAATGTGATGCTCCCGGTCACCTCGCAGGCGCTGCTGGAGTCCATCGTCCTGCTGGCCGCCTCCGCGCGAAACTTCCGCATTCGCCTGGTGGAGGGGCTTGTGGCGACGGCACGCGGCCCGCAGCTGGTTGAGCAGGGGCTGATGCTGGCGACAGCGCTGGCGCCCGAGATTGGCTACGACGCAGCTGCGGCGATGGCCAAGGAGGGCTTCAAGACCGGCAAGACCATCCGCGAGCTGGCGCTGGCGCGCGGGATCCCGGCCGACAAACTGGACGAGCTGCTGGACCCGCTGAAGATGACCGAGCCCGGGCTGGGCAGCGGGGCGGGCGGCGGCTGAGCTGCCATACCCTGTCTGCCCACGCCCTGTCAGCACGCTGGCTCACCCGGCGAGTCATCGCGCGCGGGCGGGCACGCCAGGCGCACGGGGTGAGCGCCGGGATGCACGAGGCGCGCCCCGGCTGGCCGCTGTGCGCTCGGCGGCTCATCGGATGAGCAGCCAGTGCTTGCGTGCGCTGGAAGACTCACCCGGTGGGCCACGCAGCACGGCCGCGCGTTCGCGGCTGGCCGCGGGTCCGCTCCGCTCGGCGTCCGTCCCGAGACGACAACGGTTCCGCGGCGGGACGATTGTCCCCTCCGGGACGCAGGTTGTAGCACCACTCGCGTCCGCCACCCGACAAGCCGCGCGTGGAGCGGGACGTTTGTTCCGCGACGGAAGCGTTGTCCCTCCGGAAAGGCCGTTCGGTCACGGCGGTGCCCTACGGCCCGACGACCACCGTGCCCAGCATCGCGGGGTGGATATCGCACTGGAACTGGTAGCGGCCCGCGGGCAGCGGTCCGAAGCGGACCTCAACCTGCCCCGGCCCGGTGACCGGCGCGGACTTGGCGTACTCGGTATCGCCCTCGAAGACCCGCAGGTCGTGCGGCACCCCGGCGTCCTTGTTGTCCAGGATCATGCGCAGCGGGACACCCGTCGGCAGGTTCACGATCGTTTCGCTGAACTGCAGCCCAATCGCCTCAACCGTCACCGAGCCCCCGGCAAAGGACGGATTGATGGTTGGCGCCGCGGACCCGCAGCCCACCAATGCGAGGGCGATGCATGTCACGAGCATGCCAACGGGGATGGGACGGATGCGCATCTCCCAGAGGGAACCCCGAACGGGCGCGTTCGTCAAATGCCCTCGGCGGGTTGAGGGACGACGGCGCCCGGTCGCCCCGCTACAATCGCCCGGATGCCTGCCACCCGAGCTTGGGACCGCGCAGCGGCCCTCACCGTTTCCGCCGACGCCCGTCCGCGGGCCGCGATTGCCGCGCTCCGCGAGGAGGTCCCGGCGATCGCTGACCTGTTCACCTTCATGCGTGACGCGGAGCTTCGGTTCGCAACGCTCCGCATGAGCATCGAGGTCCGGACGGCAGCAACACAGGGCCAGCGCGTTGAAACGATTGACGTCAACCTCCGGCACCCGGGCCAGGTCAAGATCCTGACCCTCCCCGCGGGCGGCGGCACAGGCGACTACGACGCCTGGGTGAGCGATGGCGAGACCATCCGCACATATACCGCGTCGCGCAAGCTCGGGACCCGGCGCCCTGTGCGCAGCTCCGTCCGCGGGCTGGATGACCCCGATCTGCCGGGCACCGCCAAGGTGTATGTGCCGCGCACAGGCCTGCCGGCGGACTCGCTCCCTGACCTGTTCCTGCACCCCGCGGGGTACTGCCAGAACGTCCTCGCCACCGGTGACTGCGTGATCACCGGCCTCACCAGCGTCGCCGGCCGCGAGGCCATCGTCCTCGAGTGCGCCAACCCGCGCACCATCGAGCGCGTGGCGGATCGTCCAGACTTCCTGATCCGGCTTGCGGTGGACCGCGCTGACGGCGTGATCCTGCGGCTTGAGGAGTCCATGGGTGATCACGTGTCCCGGGCGGCAGAGATGACCAGCTACGAGCCGGACGCCAGCCTCGCCCCCGGCTCATTCGCGTTCAACTTCCCTGCCGGGACGACCTTCATCTACTAGGGCGACGCCGCAGAACCAGAATCGAAGAGCCCGGTGGCGCGCCTGCTGGCGGATGCCCCCGGGCTCTCGTGTTTCTCGGGGTGGAGCCCCGACGAGCTAGACGAGCTAGATGACCTCGAGATCCCTCTCGATGGCCGCCAGCTCCTCGGCCGAGCCCTGGACCTTCGGCCCCTTGAACCAGTTCTTGGCTGAGGTGAAGTACCAGAGCGCCGAACCACCAAGGACCACTGCGAACACCAGCGGCGTGTAGTTGAACGTGCTCAAGGTGATGGGCAGCGCCTGCGGGAGCATGAACAGTACGAAGATCACGCAGACCCAGACGGTCGAGATGATCCCGACCGGCCGGCTCCAGCGACCAAGCTGCCACGGACCCGGCTGGAACTTGTTCTTTGCCAGAAGCCGCAGTGTGACCGGGGCGACATAGGCGACATAGAGCCCGATGACCGCAATCGACGTGACGGCGGCGTAGGCCGTGTAGCTCCACAGGTAGGGCAGACCAAGCAAGAACGCGCCGCCAGCCGCCAGCCAGATGGAGTTGGTGGGGGTGCGTGTCCGGTGGTTGATCTTGTGCCAGAAGGCACTGCCGGGGATGGCGCCGTCACGAGAGAAGGCGTAGATCATCCGGGAGTTGGCCGTGACCGACGCCATGCCGCAGTAGAACTGCGCGCCGATGACCAGGAGCAGGACGATCAGGCCGCCAGTTGAGCCGACGGCGTCAATCCAGATCTGGGCGGGCGGAACACCGGTGGCAGACGCCAGAGCGTGGGCATAGCCGTTGACCATCGTGCCGTCCGCGGCCTGGAAGACCTTGTCCGGCGTGATGCCGATGTTCATCGCAACAAGCAGGATGAAGCCGGCGATCACCGAGATGACCACGGACCAGATGATGCCCTTGGGCGCGGCGTTCTCGGCGTCGTGCGTCTCCTCGGACATGTGCGCCGAGGCGTCCTGTCCGGTGAGCGTGTACTGCGCGTTGAGCAGGCCAATCAACATCACGTAGAGCGGGATACCGGCGAGCGCCGGACCAAACCAGGTCCCGCCGTCGTCACCAGCGCCCGTGTTGTTGACAAACGTGGTGAACACGGAGCCCACGTCCGTCCGCGAGTGCTGGTTGAACACCACCGTGACCAGCACGATCGCGGCGACGCCGACGAGGTGCCACCACACCGACACCTGGTTGAGCAGGTTGACGACGCGGATGCCGAAGGTGTTCAGCAGGGCGTGGATAACGAGCATGGCGCCAAAGATGGCGATGGTCGTCGGCGGGTTGGCCGCGATGCCAAACGCTTCCTGCAGGAAGGCGTTGGTGAAGAACGCGAGGCCAAAGTCAATGCCCGCGGTCACGGCGATCTGGCCAACCAGATTGAACCAGCCGACGAACCAGCTCCACTTGGCGCCGTCTCGCCCGCTCTCCGGGGCGAGCTTTGCAGCCCAGTAGTACAGACCGCCCGCCGTGGGGTAGCTGGATGCGACCTCAGCCATGCCAAGCGCGACAACGATGACGAACGCGCCGACAAAGAGCCAGCCCAGCGTCATGACGGCCGGGCCGCCAGTGTTCATGGCGAACCCGAACAGCGTCAGGCATCCGGAAAGGATCGAGATGATCGTGAACGACACGGCGAAGTTCGAGAACGTCCTCATGCCACGGCGCAGCTCCTGCGCGTAGCCCAACTGGTGCAGACGTTCGGTGTCTCGGGATGCGGTGCCGCCGCCGGGCGATGATGCCATCCGGTGAAACCCTCCATCTTCGATTGCGTGGGGGCGTTACGATCGCCCCCACTCGGCGATCGCCCTCATAAACGCGCAGTAAGGGGCTTCGGGTGGTCGCTGTCAATGCGCAGGGCGCAGAATGGGTCAGTGGCCCACCCCGCAGGACAGCCAGGGAGGACGCGCATGGGTGACCGGCTTGCAGGCAAGGTGACCATCGTCACCGGCGCTGGCTCCGGCATCGGCAAGGCGAGTGCCATCCGGTTTGCCGAAGAAGGTGCCCGCGTGACCTGCGTGGACGTCAATCAGGACGCCGTGGAAGCGACGGCGCGGGAGATCGGCGACCAGGCGTTTGCTGTGACCGCCGACGTCAGCGTGGCTGCCCAGGTGAAGGCCTACACGGACGACACCGTTGCGCGATGGGGCCGTCTTGATGTCGCATTCAACAACGCGGGCGTCAACATCCCGGGCGTCTTCCACGAGGTCCCGGACGAGGTCATCAACCGGACCCTGGACGTCAACGTCAAGGGCTGCATCTACGGCTGCCGCTACGCCATCCCGTACATGCTCAAGCAGGGTGGCGGCTCGCTGATCAACACCACCAGCGTCAACGGTCTGGTTGCGGAGCCGTTCCTTGCCATCTACGCCACCAGCAAGGGCGCCATCGTGATGCTCTCCAAGGGCATCGCGCTGGACTATGCCAAGCAGAACATCCGCTGCAACGCCCTGGCTCCGGGCTGGGTGGACACCCCCATCAACTACGCGCACGCGGAGATGCTCGGCGGACTGGCGGAGGTCTACGCCACCATCGACTCGTTCCAGCCCATCGGACGCCCGGGCACCCCGCGGGAGCTCGCCAACGTGGCGCTGTTCCTCGCCTCGGACGAGTCGTCGTTTGTCACCGGATCTGTGATCGTCGCCGACGGGGCGATGACGGCCAAGTAGCCCCAGAGAGGTTCCATGAGCACTGCCGGTCAGCATCCCAAGCACGCACGGCTCGAGGAGCTGGAGGCCATGGTCCGGGACGGCCGGATCGACACCCTCGTCGTGGCCCTGACCGACATGCAGGGCCGGCTTGTGGGCAAGCGCGTGCAGGCGCAGGCGTTCCTCGAGGGCGTCATCGATCACGGCGCGCACTTCTGCACCTACCTCCTCGGCACAGACATGGAGATGAACACGCCCGGTGGGTTTGCCCTCATGAACTGGGAGACGGGCTACGGCGACTGGATCGCCAGCCCCGTCTGGGAGACGCTCCGCGTGCTGCCGTGGCTGGAGAAGACTGCGTTGGTCCTCTCCGACACCATCGTGGAGGAGACGCAGCAGGAGATCGCCATCTCGCCGCGAACCATCCTCAAGCGCCAGATTGAGCGTGCCCGCAAGGCCGGCATCAGCGTCAAGGCCGGCTCCGAGTTTGAGTACTACGTCCTCAAGGACAGCTGGGACACGATTGCCGAGAACGGCTTCGCCATCCCCAAGCGGTTCGGCACCTACAACGAGGACTACCACCTCCTGCAGGCGACGAAGGCGGAGCCGCTCCACCGGCTGCTGCGGAACCAGATGTCCGAAGCACGTGTCCCCATCGAGTTTTCGAAGGGTGAGGCGGCGCCGGGCCAGCACGAGGTCAACATCCGCTACGACGAGGTTTTGGAGTCCGCGGACCGCAGCGTGATCTTCAAGCACGGCGCCAAGGAGATCGCCTACCTCAACGGGTGGGGCA
>JANYAA010000452.1 GCA_025355255.1 Chloroflexota bacterium
CGGCCAGGACCCGCTCTCGGGCCACCTCTTCGTGTTCCGGGGGCGCAGCGGCGACCGGCTCAAGATCCTCTGGTGGGACAGGGACGGCTTTTGTCTCTGGTATAAGCGCCTGGAGGAGGGTGTCTTTAAGCTGCCGCGTGCCCAAGCCGGGGTCACCTCGGTGCAGCTGCGCCCCAGCGAATTGGCCATGCTGCTGGAGGGCATCGACCTCTCCAGCGTCAAACGGCTCAAGCGATACCGTTCCGGGGGGCGCGGGCAGGTGCAGAATCCTTCATAAATGACGCGGGCGGCGCGAACCTTGGGCGGCTGGGCGCGTAGATATGCTCAGCGTCATGGACGATGCGAACCCCGACCATCTTCAAGTCCTGCCCGACGACCCGGTCGCGCTCAAGCGGCTGGTGGTCACTTTGGCGCAGGAGCGGCGGGAGCGCGATCAATGCATGGCGGCCATGGTGCAGGAACGCGACCGGCGCATCGCTGAACTGGAGCATCAGCGGCAGGTGCTGGAACTGGAGAAGCTGCGGCTGGCCCACCAGTTGGAGCTGCTCAAGAAGCGTTACTACGGTCCGCGGGCCGACCGGGTGGCGCCTGAGCAACTGCTGCTGGAGTTCGCCCTGGCCCTGGAAGCGCGGCCGGTGGATGCCGGCCTGCTGCCGACGGGCGATGCGGCCGCAGCCGCGGTTGATCCGCAGACTATCCGCCGTATCCGCCCCCGGACGGGTCGGCGCGACCTGGCCCTCTTCGACAAGCTGCCGGTGACACAGAAGGTCCACGACCTGCCCTCGGAAGAGAAGCCCTGCCCCTGCTGCGGAACTGCCCGGGAGCAGATCGGCCAGGAGAGCAGCTGGCAGATCGAATACCTGCCGGCCAGCTTCCACCGCATCGAGCATGTCCAGCTCAAGTACGGTTGCCCCCGGTGCGAGCCCAACGGGGACAACCCCCAGATCGCCTTGGCCGACAAGCCCCCGCAAGCGGCGCCCATCCAGAAGGGCATGGCCGGACCGGGCCTCCTGGCCTACATCATCACCAGTAAGTTCGCCGACTTCCTCCCGCTCTACCGCCTGGAGGGGATCTTCGCCCGCGGCGGCTTTGAGATCGATCGCTCGACGATGTGCGTGTGGGCCGGCGACGTGGCCGACCTGGTCCGGCCGCTCCACGAGCTGATGGTCGGGCGGGTGCTCTCATCCCACGTGGTCCATACCGATGACACGGTCATGCCCATGCTGGCGCCGGATTCCGGGGGGAAGACGCGGCAGGCGCGGATGTGGGTCTACATCGGCGACGACGACCACCCATACAACGTCTTTGACTTCACCCTCAGCCGCGCCCGCGACGGGCCGGCGCGATTCCTGCGTGACTATAAAAACGTCTTGCAGGCCGATGCCTACGGCGGCTATGAGGGCATCTGTGTGGAGAAGTCGATCACCCAGGCCGGCTGCTGGGCCCACGCGCGGAGGAAGTTCGTCGATTGCCAGAGCATCGACCCGGCGATCACGGGTGAGGCGCTGGCCCTGATCGGCAGGCTCTTCGCAGTGGAGGCGCAGGCCAAGGACTTCTCCTGCGCCGGCCGGCTGGCGCTGCGTCAGCGAGAGAGCCAGCCCGTGCTCGACACGCTGCGGCAAAAGCTGCTGGGCTGGCGCGACAGGCTCCTGCCCAAGCACCCCGTGGCCCAGGCCATCGGCTACGCCCTCAACCAGTGGGAGCCGCTAAACGTGTTCGTCAGCGACGGGGCCGTGGCTATCGACAACAACGCCGCCGAGCGGGAGATGAAGCGGCAGGCGCTAAATCGCAAGAACTCACTGTTCGTCGGCAACCAACGCGGCGGCCGCACCGCGGCGGTCCTGTCCTCGATCACCAGCACCTGCCGGCGCCATGGCATCGATCCCCAACTTTACCTTACCCAGTTGCTGGCCAACCTCCCGGCCACGCCCCTCAGCCAGCTCGACCAATGGCTGCCGGATCAGTGGAAGCAGCGTCTGGCGACGCCCGCGACATGAACCACAGCCGTATCGAGGTGCGGTTCACGCAACGGACACCAAATGACCAAGGGGTAACGCCCGAGACTTCTACACTCGAAGAGGATCTTCGCACTGAACTTTCAAGGTTGGAATGACCGGGTTAGGGTAGAGTAATTGCCCGAGGAACAGCAATCGTGAACCGCCAACACCTGGGCTCCAAATTC
>JANYAA010000479.1 GCA_025355255.1 Chloroflexota bacterium
GGGCGATGAACCCGATGGCGTACGTCAGCCGCTCGGCACGGACCGAGATCTTGGCGCCGTACCGCGGGATGGCCTTGAGCAGGAGGACGAACACGCGGCCGCCGTCGAGCGGCGGGAACGGCAGCACGTTGACCAGCGCCAGATTGGCCGACAGGATGCCGGCGACGTAGATGGTCATGACGATGCCGCTGTTGCGAAACACGTCGCCGAGGGACGTCGCGATACCCACCGGGCCCGAAACGGGCGGCGCCTGGGTCGGGTTCTTGGCCACCGAGGTCACGAGATCCCCGAGGCCCCCCAGGATCAGGCCAAACCAGCGGCCGGTCTCCCGCACGCCAATGGACGCCGCCGTGGGCAGCGGCCGGCCAGTCAGGCCGTTGAGGAAGACCGACTCAAACCCGTCCTTCGCCCCGGTGATGCCCAGGGGGCCCTTCCCCGTGGCCACCTCCGGCTTGGACCGCAGCGTGGCGGCGATATCGGCCGATGTGCCGCCGGCGTGCTGCACGCCAAGCGTGACGCGCTCCCCCTGGTGCGCATAGAGCGCGTCCAGAATCGTGCCGTCCCCGTAGGAGCCGAAGAAGTCAAAGCGCGAGCCGTTCACGCTCGTCAACACATCGCCGGCAACCAGGCCAGCAGCCGAAGCCGGCGAGTCCGCACCCACTGAGCCGATCCGCACACCGACATACGGCGTAGCGAACCACGCGATGGACGTGAAGATCGCCAGGGCAAGGACAAGGTTCATGCCGACGCCCGCAACCAGGATCAGCAGCTTGACCGGGAGCTTCGCCGCCACAAACGAGCGCGGATCGGGCACCTCGGCCTCCGTGCCGTCCTCGTCCTCAAGACGCACGAAGCCGCCGATGGGCAGCCAATTGAGCGTGTAGATGGTCTCGCCCTTGCTGCGCAGCACCTTGGCGCGCGGCGGAAACCCGACGCCGAACTCGAGCACGCGCACACGTGCGAGCCGGGCGACGACGAAGTGGCCCAGCTCGTGCAGCAGGACGAGCCCGCCCAAGACGACGATGAAAAGGACGATCGCCTCGATCGTGTCCACGATTGTGCTCATCAGGCGACAGCTCCAGTGGTGAAGGCGGCGCGGACCTCGCGGTCCAGTGCCACAAGCACCTCAACATCGGGCGCCTGGTCTGGGCCCTCGCCAAAGCGCTGGACAGCGGCCTCAAGGAGGCGCGGGATGCCGGGAAAGTCCAGGGTGCCGCCCAGAAAGCGGGCCACGGCCACCTCGTCCGCAGAGATCAGCACCGCGGACGCGCGGCTACCGGTGCGGCCAGCCGCCCGGGCGATTCGCAGGGCTGGGAAGCGGTCCTCGTCCGGCGCGCGGAAGTCCAGACGGCCCGCCGCGATGAGGTCCGGGGCAGCGATGTTGGACGGCAGCCGCGCGGGGTAGGTCAGCGCGTACTGGATGGGTAGACGCATATCGGGGGTTCCCAGCTGGGCCTTGAGGGAGCCGTCCACAAAGAGGACGGCGGAATGCACCACGCTCTGGGGGTGGATGACGACGTCGATGGCGTCGTAACCCACATCGTAGAGCCAGTGGGCCTCGATCACCTCGAGGCCCTTGTTGGCGAGCGTTGCGGAGTCGATGGTGATCTTGGCTCCCATCGTCCAGGTTGGGTGCTTGAGCGCCTGCGCCGGGGTGACCGCGGCAATGGTCTCGGCGCTGGCGTCCAGGAACGGGCCGCCAGATGCGGTCAGCACGAGCCTCGCCACGCTCTCCATTCCTTCGCCCGCAAGGCACTGCCAGATGGCGCTGTGCTCCGAATCGATGGGTCGAAGCCAGGCGAGGGCGGTTGCAAGCGGGTCTCGCGGGTTGGCCATGCGGCGTGCGGCGGCCTGGCGGTGTGCCTCAGCCATCACGAGGTGGCCACCCGCAACCAGCGTCTCCTTGTTGGCCGTCGCGACGATCTTGCCCGCGCGCAGGGCCGCCAGCGTGGGCCGCAGGGACACCACACCGCCGGTGCCCACAATCACGAGATCGACATCGTCGCGCGTGGCCAGGCGGATCAGCGCCTCGTCGCCCCGCTCGCGGGTTACCCCCGCGGGCAGGTCAAGCTCCGTTGCCTCGTCGGCCAGCGCCACAGCCCTTGGGTGGAGCCGACGCGTCTGCGCCTCAAGCTCAGCAGCGTTGCGCCCCGTGGCAATCGCGGCGACGCGGAACGCGTCAGCGTGCTGCTCAAGCACGTCCACGGTCTGGCGGCCAATGCTCCCTGACGAACCCAGCAGCGCCACTCCGAGGCGGCGGTCCTGGGCGGGCACCGCTTCAGCGGACAACGAGGACGACATACAGGACCACCACAGGGGCAGCGAAGAGGAAGGAGTCAACGCGGTCGAGGATGCCGCCGTGGCCCGGGATGAGCGTGCCTGCGTCCTTGGCGCCCGCCGCGCGCTTGAGCATTGACTCGGCGATGTCGCCCGCCTGGGCGGCAGCCCCGAGCAGCGGACCGAGCACTAGGGCGCCCATCGCGGGCTGGCCAAGCCCCGCCAGCAGAAGCGCCGTGACGAGCGTGCTGGCGACGAGACCGCCGATCACGCCTTCGAGCGTCTTGGCCGGCGAGATATGGGCCATAAACGGGCGGCGGCCAATTGCGCGGCCAACCATGTAGGCGCCGGTGTCAAACGCCCAGACGCCAAGCAGCAGCAACCCGATCCAGCCGCGTCCGGCGCCCAGCGGCTCCAGCGCAGCACCAGCGGGGACTGCCGGGGCGATGGCTCCGATGGCAACCACGAAGCCCAGCAGGCCCACGTACGTGGCGCCAAACACGGTGGCCACCCAGGCCACGGCCCCGTCTCGCGGGTCTTGGCGCGTGAACGCCGCGACACCGGCGGCCACGGCGCCCATACCGAGCACCAGCAGCGCGATACCGGACGCCGGCGCGAGGTACGCGGTGGCAACCAGAGCCGCCGCAATCACGCTGCCGAGGATTGGGAAGCCCGTCCAGCCGGCGCCCTCGAGCAGGCGGAAGGCCTCTGCGGCCCCAATCACGCCAAGGATGACCAGCAGCACCGCAACCCCGCCCGGGCCCACGGCAAGCGCGAGCAGGACGGGCGGCACAAGAAACAGAGCCGAGATGGCACGGGTCCGCATGAGGCTCTCTGGATCAGCGGCCGAAGCGGCGCGTGCGCCGAGCAAACTCCAGCAGGCCCGCGTCAAACACGTCGGCGCCGAAGTCCGGCCAGAGCGTGTCGGT
>JANYAA010000491.1 GCA_025355255.1 Chloroflexota bacterium
GGATCGTCGGTCATGGGAAGCCTCAGTGTGGGGTGGCAAGCGGCGGACGCCTGCTGATTGTAGGGCTCACGGCAGCCTCGCTACGGACGCTGGTCTGTGCCGGCAGGGTTGGCGGCTGCGCCCTCCGTGACGATGAGGACCACGGTGCTGGCGGGACCGACAGCCAAGTGGTGACGCGCACGCTGCTTGGCCAGTGCACCCCGGGCAGCAGCCAGACTGGCCCAGCCACAGGGCCCGGCATCGATGCCGCCGGCTCGCAGCGCAGCACCCGCGGCCCCGGCCTCCACATCCGTGACCGCCGCTGCACCGTCGAGCCCGTCACGCAGATACGGCCAGGCAAGGCTGGACGGCGTGCCGCAGTTCAGTCCGGCCATGATGGTCACCTGTGTGGGCACCGTGACCGCATAGCCGGCGCGCAGGCTGGCGAGCACACAGGCAGCCGTCACCGGTTCGGCCGCCAGCAGCGCGGTCCGGGCGGGGTCCGAGCGGCTTCGATAGTGGGCCACCGCCGCCTGGGCCAACGAGCCCACGCCAACCGGCACCACGACGAGGTCTGGCGCATCGACGCCGCCAGCCAGCAGCTGCTGGTCAAGCTCCGCGAACAGCGTGGCGTACCCCTCCACGATCCACGCCGGCACCGTCTCGTAGCCGGGCCACGCGGTGTCCTGAAGGAGGACGGCCCTGGGGTCAGCCGCAGCGCCGCGGGCCGCGGCGGCAACCGCATCGTCGTACGAGCCGCCAACGCTCGTGACGGGAGCGCCCTCGGCCCTGATGGCAGCAATCGCCGCGGGGTGGACGCCATCGGGAACCGTGATGCGGGCGCGGTGCCCGAGCAGGCGCGACATGCGGGCCACCGCCCTGCCGTGGTTGCCGTCCGTTGCGGTGACAAACGTGACGGGACCGTCGGCAGCCTGCCCCGCGATCGCCCGCTCCTCCAACGCTCGGTGGATGGCCCACGAGGCGCCGAGGGCCTTGAACGCCGGCAGCCCCAGCCGGCTGGACTCGTCCTTGGCGAACACTCGCGCCACGCCGAGCTCCGCGGCAATCGCCGGCAGCTCCACTAGGCGAGTTGGAACGTAGCCGGCGAGCGAGCGGTGAAACACCAGCACGTCAGAGGGGACCGGCGGACACCTCCACCACGGGTGGCGCCGGTTGGCGAACCAGCGGTGCGCGGCTGTAACCGTCATGCTCCGAGCGGCGGTCAGACCGCGACCCGGTTCAGGAGCCCCAGGGCTGCATCTCGATGGTGCCCGCTGAACCCGCGCCGCCGAGGCACCCGGGAACGCCCGAGGAGTCCGTGGCGGAGAGCGGGGTGGCCACGACGCGGCCGGCGCCTGCGGGCAGGACAAACGCAACCGACACCGGCGCCACCGGGGCCGGACCACAGTAGTTGCCGTCTTGCACGAGCGCGTTGCGAACCTCGCCGGTGCCGACGGGGGCGCTCGAGGAGGCGGCAGCCGCGCCGTTGATCAAGACCGAGCCGTGACCGTCAACGAGCTGGGGCTGTGCCTTGGAGGCCAGCAGGCAGGCGGGTCCGTTGTTGGTCAGCTCCACGTGGGCGATGAGATGGCCCATCGCGCCCTCTCACTGCGTGATGCGCGCAGCCAGGTTGGCGGCCAGGCAGGCAGTAGCCGCCGCGGGCGTCGGGGTGGGCGTGGGGGTGGGCGTCGGCGCAGGTGTGGGCGTAGGAGTAGGCGCCGCGGTCGGCAGCGGCGTGGGCGCGGGCGTGGGGGCAACGGCGCTCGGCACGGTGCTGGGCGTGGGCTGCGGCGTCGGGGTGGCGGGCGAGCCGCAGGCGGCGAGCAGGATGGCGGCCGCAGCCGCAACGGCGATGACGGGACGGCTGGCGCGAACGCGCATGGAGGGTGACCTCGTCTCGGTGGCGGTTGACGCGTTTGACGCGGCTTGCCGCGTGAGCATAGGCGCAACCCCGATGATTCGCCGGGGGTCAGGCGGTCTGGCCGGGCCTCCTCGCGCCCTTGGCGGCGAGGTGCTGCTCCAGCAGACCCACCAGCTCCTCAAAGAACGCGTACTTCTGGGGCGTCCCCGTGCGGACGCGCTCGCCGAGGACGATTGGCCGGCAGCGGTCCCAGGCCTCGAAGATTGACGTCGTCAGCAGGTCGTCCATCAGCTCGATCCCGGCGACGCCGCGATGGTGCATGACGCCCATCGTCTCGTAGAACGTGGCCACCTGGTCAAAGGCGACACGGTCGTCGATGGCGGCGTCGGCGAGGAAGGACGCATGGTCCGCAAACGGCCAGGTCTGGACGCGCCAGTACGCCCGCGTCAGGGGCTCGGACAGAAGCGGCTCATAGAGGCGAAGGACGATCTCCTCGCGTCGCTGGAGTTGGGTCAGCCGCAGCTGGACCACCGCCAGGACGATCCAGAAGATCAGCGCAACGCTGCCCAGGGACGAGAGGATGGCCGGCAGCTGCTCCATGTGTCCTCCAGCAACGGGGTTCAGCCCGCGGTGCCCTCGTAGGCGAGCCGCAGGGCCTCAAGGTCAAGCTTCGACATCGTCAGCATCGCCTGCACCGCCCGGCCGGCGCCGGCGGCATCGGGGCCGCCGATGTAGTCGTTCATCTTGGCGGGGATGACCTGCCAGCTCAGGCCGAAGCGGTCTTTG
>JANYAA010000018.1 GCA_025355255.1 Chloroflexota bacterium
ATCCGGGGCGGTGCCGGGCGATCGTAGCGCGCCAGCCCGCTTGCCGGTACCGCGACGCCACGGCGCATCCCTTTTGGCCCCGTGCACGGCGAGACAGCGGCTGACGTTTGTGCGCCGTGGCTCGCTCAAGAGGATGGCGAGCGCTGCCGAGGCGTCCAGTACGAGCCGATCAGTCATCGCGATCCCGATCCAGGCGCACGGACTCCAGCTTCTGCCCGTCCTCCACGGACACCAGCATGGCCACGGGCCGATGGTCGCGCTCCATCAGGATCCGCTCGCCCGCCGACGCTGAATCCAAAACGGCGCCGAGCGACAACCGAAGACTACGCGGGCTGCTTATCGCCTACTTGTCTGGCGACGTGGCAGGACCAGACGTAGCGGCCGAAGTCGCCGGTATTGGGCGACACCCTCGGTCTTGGCTCAGTCCGTCTTCTGGCCGGTCAGCCGCAGGTAGTCATCGCGACTAATGCGGTGCGTCGTCTGGACAAGCCATGACCAGATCGCTGCGGGATCCTTGCCCTTGTACGCGTCCAGTCGCATTCGCAGCGCTTGGTCGAGTACCGGTGCCGGCTCCAACCAAGTGAGTTCGGACACAGGCACCTTGTAGGTGCCAGTGTGGAAGGCTTCCGGCCCAGGCCAATCGGCGGGACCGACCTCGTGGTCGAGATCTCCGCTGATTCGCGCCGTTGCCAGAACCTCGTGGCTGCCTGCCGCGTAGAAGCATGCCCAGTCACCAGGCTTGATTCCCTTGCGGCCCGGGGTGCTCACGCCAAAGCCCCAGAAGCCCTTTGAGAGCCAGATGCGCATGTGGTCTGCAGCTGAGTAGCCTTCGTCTGCTCCCGCTGGAATGATCCAGTGTGAGCCTCCTGAACTGCTGATGATCGACTTGACGGCAGTGGCGGAGGCACCCATTGAGCCGAGCGGACTCGAGGCCTTCATTGGGGAGGGGCTTGCACCAGCAAGGGGGTACAAGGCGGCCTTCGAGGTCGCGCGTGGCTCGGTCAGGTGGTGCCGGAACCAAGCCGCAACGTCACCAGCGCCAACGCTGACCCCGCGAGATTCGAGCTGCTTCCGGATGTACCTGACCTCTGCGGACGCCTCGTCAACCAAGGAGTGGCGAAGTTCATGGTCCAACTTCTGGCTCGTGACCCAGGAGCTTGGTCCATCGCCAGCCTGGAACGACTCTCGACTGACGAGCCAGAGTTGATCAAAGATCCGGTCGAATTCCGCGTCGGTATCCCAAGAAACGAGATCGAGGCTCAAGACCAGCTTGCCTGCCAGGGGAGTCTGCGCAAACGTGTGGTACAAGCGCCATTGCCGTGCGTTGCTGAGAACGGTCCACTCATCGCCGAGGATGGCGGCGTAGCCGACGGCTTGGGCCGCCTCTTTGTCCGTTAGCGCGACATCAAGGGCCTTGGCCTCGACCGCCACGCGAGGCTTGCCGTCGACGTGCAGCCGGTAGTCCAAGAAGGTCTTGCCGTCTGGCAGGAAGTGCTCGAATTCCAGCTCATCCATTCGGGCGTAACCCAATGCGTTGAGCAGGGGGTTCAGGAAGTGCGCACGTGTCGTGGCCTCGTTCAGTTTGAGCCCGCCAGGCTTCGCGATCTGGTTCTTGACCGCCTCGAGCACCGTCCGAACCCGACTTGCCGCCTCAGTCTTGGTGGTCACGCGCTACCCCGATTGATGGCCCACAGTAATGTCTGGCCGAGTCTAGACCCCAAAGGCCGCGTGGATCAGGCCAAGACGGCGAACGGCACGCGCAGCGGTCTGCGTGGCCCAATGCCCAGGAAACCCCGCCGGACTCGTCGCAACGTCCGCGAAGCACGAAGCCCCGAGCATCGCTGCCCGGGGCCTCGTCCGCAGGAACGCGGTGTGCTGACCAGTCCGGCCGCGGCGATGAGACTCAGCTGCAGCCGCTGGTGCTGCCGCAGTTGAGGCACTTGTAGCAGGACCCGTTGCGGATCATGATCGAGCCGCATTCGGCGCAGGACGGGGCGTCCGCCTGGGCCGAGAACGAGACTTTGGGCCCGCCGAACGAGCCGCCGAGCGCCGAGGCGATTGCCGCGAGCCCGCTGCCGTTCTTGGTGCCGCCGGCCGCGGACCCGGCGGCGTGGCCGTTGCCGGAACCCGTGGCCAGCACCGTGAGCCCGTCCTTGGCGATGGACGTGGCGACCGTGGCGGAGACCGCCGTGGCAACCGACGTGGTGGACGCCTTGATCGCGTCGTCGGCGGCCGGAGCGGCCGGAGCCGGAGCGGCTGGTGCGGCCGGCGCACGGAGCGCCTCGCCCTGGGCGGTGATCCCCTCGTCCGCACGCGGTCGGAGCGCGCTTGCGCCAAAGGCCGACGGCGCGTCTGAGACCACTTGTGATCGGTCAATCAGCCCCAGCGCGCCCTTGTCCTCAGGCGCCAGGAACCGCGAGCCCATCCAGCGGAAGATGTAGTCCACGAGGGACTTGGCAATCGGGATCTCCGGGTTGCCGGTGAAGCCGCTGGGCTCAAAGCGGACATGGGCGAACTTGTTCACCACGTCCTTCAGCGGCACACCGTACTGGAGCGCCAGGCTCACCGAGGTGGCAAGCGTGTCCATCAGGCCGCTGATGGTGCTGCCTTCCTTGGCCATCTTGAGGAAGATCTCGCCGGGCTGGCCGTCCGGGTAGAGGCCAACCGTGATGTAGCCCTCGTGGCCGGCGATGTCGAATTTGTGCGTCACCGCGGCCCGCTCCGAGGGGAGCCGGCGGCGGTGCGGCTTGACGGCCTCAACCTGGGCGGCCGCGAGCTGCTTGCGCAGGCTCTCGATCGTGTCCTTGTCGGCCGCGGAGCCCTCGTCCTTCTTCTTGCCCGTGGAGAGCGGCTGGCTGCGCTTGGAGCCGTCGCGGTAGATCGCGATGGCCTTGAGGCCGCGCTTCCAGCCCTCCATGTAGACGGTCTCAATCTCCTCTGCGGTGGCTGCCTCAGGCATGTTGACGGTCTTGCTGATGGCGCCCGAGATGAACGGCTGGACGGCACCCATCATCCGGATGTGGCCCAGGTAGTGGATGCTGCGATCGCCGTTGACGGGCTTGAACGCGCAGTCGAAGACGGAGAGGTGCTCCGACTTCAGCCCGGGGGCGCCCTCGATGGTCTCGCGCTCGTTGACGTAGGCGAGGATCTCCTCCACCTGCCCCGGCGTATAGCCGAGCTTGCGCAGGGCGGCGGGGACAGTCTGGTTGACGATCTTGAGGTAGCCCTCACCAACGAGCTTCTTGTACTTGATGAGCGCGATGTCGGGCTCGATGCCGGTGGTGTCGCAATCCATCATGAACGCGATGGTCCCCGTGGGGGCCAGCACGGTCACCTGGGCGTTGCGGAAGCCGTTCTCCTCGCCGAGCGCCAGCACCTCGTCGAAGAGGTGGCGGGCGTTGTCCAGCATCTCGGGCGGGACGCCCATGGGGACCAGGTCGTACGCGGCGTCGCGGTGCTTGCGGATGACCCGCAGGAAGGACTCGCGGTTGATGTCGTAGTCCACAAACGCGCCGCCGTGGTCCCGCGCGACGATGGAGCTCTGGCGATACGCCTCGCCGTGCATCAGCGCGGTGATGGCGGCCGCGTAGTTGCGGCCCTCGTCCGAGTCATACGCCAGACCGCGGTTCATGAGCAGGGCGCCGAGGTTGGCGTAGCCCAGGCCCAGCGGCCGGAAGCGGTGGCTGTTCTGCTCGATCTTCACCGTGGGATACGACGCCTGATCCACGAGGATCTCCTGCGCCGTGATGGTCACCTTCGCGGCGAAGCGGAAGGCGTCCACGTCAAACTCGCCGTCCTCCTTCACGAACTTCATGAGGTTCAGCGAAGCGAGGTTGCACGCGGTGTCGTTGAGGAACATGTATTCCGAGCACGGGTTGGACGCGTAGATGCGATCCGAGGCCGCGCTGGTGTGCCAGTCGTTGATGGTGGTGTCGTACTGGATGCCCGGATCGCCGCAGAGGTGGGCGGCCTCCGCCATTTTGCGGAAGATGTCACGTGCCTTGTACGTGCCGGCCGGCTGCCCGTCGCTGACCTCGTGGGTCTGCCATTCCGCATCGCGCTCAACGGCGCGCATGAAGTCGTCGGTCACGCGGACGCTGTGGTTGGCGTTCTGGAAGAAGACGGAGCCGTACGCCTCGCCGGTGTAGGAGGCGTCATAGCCCTGCTCGATCAGGGCCCAGGCCTTCTGCTCCTCGTGGGCCTTGCTGTCGATGAACTCGATCACGTCCGGATGGTCCACGTCCAGGATGACCATCTTGGCCGCGCGGCGTGTCTTGCCGCCCGACTTGATGACGCCCGCGAACGCGTCGTACCCGCGCATGAAGCTGACCGGCCCGGACGCGATGCCGCCGCCCGACATCTTGGCCTTGCTCGAACGGATAGGGGACAGGTTGACGCCGGCGCCCGAGCCGTACTTGAACAGCATGGCCTCGGTCTTGGCCAGGTCCATGATGCTGCTCATGTTGTCCTGGACCGAGTTGATGAAGCAGGCCGAGCACTGGGGGCGAGCCTCGATGCCCACGTTGAACCAGACCGGCGAGTTGAAGGCCATCTTCTGGTGGACGAGGAGATGGGTCAGCTCCGCCTTGAAGGCCGCGAGGTCCTCATCTGTGGCGAAGTAGTGGCTGGTCTCCGCCCACGCCGCGATCGTGTTGACCACCCGGTCGATCAGCTGGCGGACGCTGTGCTCTCGCTCCGGCGTGCCCACGTGGCCGCGGAAGTACTTGCTGACCACGACGTTGGTGGCGAGCTGGCTCCAGAAGACGGGGACCTCCACGTCCTTCTGCTCAAACACGGTCTTGCCGGTCTCCGAGCTGATGCCCGCGGTCCGGTACTCCCAGGCGATCTCGTCATACGGGTGGACCCCAGGGCGGGTCCAGCGCCGCTCAAAGGTCAGGCCGCGCGTGCCCTCCCCGGTGAAGCTGGCCCCGTACGGGCCGCCAAGGCTAAGCCTCGGAGTCCCGCTGGCGGCCGCGCCCTTGGAGCGCTTCGAGCTGACCTTGGCGTCCACCGCGTGGACTGCCTCGCGTGCCTGGGCCATGTGTTCCTTCTCCTCGCTTCCCGCCCTCCGCGACGGGCTCAACTTCCGACTCCGGCGACGCCGTCCGGGACCGTTTGCGGCGACCGATGCCCAGGGTTCCTGACTGGGGTGCGGACGACGCGCGGGCTCCGAGCGGAGGGCGGCCTCGCGGTCACGGATGGGGTGACTCGTAGCTGCGGGGCCGTCCGCCGGGACGCACCTGCGCCGCTTGCCGGGACGGTCCGGAACCAGCAGTCCCTGTGCTGGCAGACGGGTGTCCAAGGCCGCTCCGGCGCCGGGGCGACCCTCAAACTCTACGCCTGCGCTTGGGGGCGGTCAAGGCCCAAACCACAAGATATAGTGGTGTAGACGGTGATCGCATCGCAACATGTGGGATTTGGGCCATCCGGGCCGTCCACAGTCACAGCACTGCTCGGGACCGGTTCATCCACGCCGGCGCGCCACTCTTCCACAGGGCGCGGGCGGGTTGTCCACCGTGCTGTCCACCGTTTGTGCCCAGCAGTATAGAACGGGCGTTCTATACTTTGTCGCATCGTGTGTCGCCGTCCCGCGGACCACTGGGCGGCCCAGCTGCGCACCGCCGACGCGATTGGTCCGCCTGGAGTGCCAGCTGCGCGGTGCCGGACCCGGAACGAGGAGCAACAGCGCACAGACGGTCACCGGGGCGGACAGATTGGTCGGGCACTGCGCAGTTCGTCCGCTGGGCGGCTCACGACGCGGGCACCTTGACCCGCGGTATCGCGGTGATATCATAACAATTGCATCGCATGATGTGTCGTCTGGAGATCCGAGCACCCGCTATGAACAAGGAACACGTCGCCCGAACCATCCCCGGCATCCCGGCCCTGCTGGCGCTGCTAGCGCTCACGGTCGCCATCGTCATCGGCTTCATCTGGTATGTCGCGGCCGTTCTGGAGCCGGCTGGCGACGCCGTCAGCCTGCTGACCCTGCTGCCGCTGCTGGCGCTGGGGCTGGCGTTCACCGCTGTCTGCATCGCATACGGCGGCCTTACGCCGGTCAACCCCAATGAGGCCCGCGCACTCGTCCTGTTCGGCCGCTACCGCGGCACGGTCCACGAGCAGGGTCTGCAGTGGGTCAACCCGTTCACGGAGCGTCGGCGCATCTCGATCCGTGTCCGCAACTTCGAGACGTCCAAGCTCAAGGTCAACGACTTTGACGGCAACCCCATCGAGATCGCGGCGATCGTCGTCTGGAAGGTCACCGACACGGCCGAGGCGCTCTTCGAGGTGGACAACTACGAGAACTTCGTCCACGTTCA
>JANYAA010000034.1 GCA_025355255.1 Chloroflexota bacterium
GTGGTGCTGGACCGGCCGTGGACGGTGACGACGCCGGACTCCATGACGATCGACCTCGACGAGCGCTGGCCGTTCCGCGGCCGCGTTCGGCAGGACTTCGCGCTCTCTGAGGACGGCATGGCGGTGACGCTGACCGTTGAGGCTGACGAGCCGATGCCCGCGATGGTGGGCTGGCACCCCTGGTTCCGCCGCGTGCTGGGCGAGGGCGAGACTCCGGTGACGCTCGAGCTCGATGCCGAGGAGATGCTCGTCCGCGACGAGGAAGGGATACCCACAGGTGCTCGCATCGCGCCGTCGGCCGGCCCATGGGATGACGCGTTCACCGGGGTCCTGGCCGGACCCACGCTGCGCTGGCCGGGCCTGCGCCTGGAACTCGGCTCCACGTGCGAGTGGTGGGTGGTGTACTCCGAGCCCGGACACGCGATCTGCGTGGAGCCCCAGAGCGGGCCGCCGAATGCAGCCAACTCCGGGCCGGAGGTGGCTGCGCCGGGTGCCCCCCTGGCCCATACGATGATCTGGCGCTGGAGCCGCGATTAGCGGACTGGCGCCGCCGGGAGCACTATTGACTGCACGAGCGTGGGACCGGCCGCCTCGACACCGGCACCGATAAGGGGGAGACGAAATAATCGTCCGTCTTGGCCTGAGGAGCATGGTTGCAGCCGCACTCCTCGTCATGTTGATCGTCGTCCCGCGCACAACACCGCAGCAGGTCATCCCGGCAAGTGCCGAGCGTGCGATGTCGACTGCTTCCACCGCTGCCACTGCTACTTCCGCTGCGGACGCCGCAGCCATCGGCGCCGAGGAGTTCCTGCTGTTGCCGCCGGACGCGGTGCAGGTTCCCTGCTCGCCTGCGCAGGCAACGTATCCGCCATTCCTCAGATTGAGCGGCCTCAGCACCGGCAACGGTTGGATCCTCACGGATGGACGCTGCTTCACTGACCCCACCGCCAGTCCGAGCGCGCTCAACATTCCGCTCCTGATCAGCGCGCCCTGACGACCGACCGCGGCCGCGGTCCGTCCGGCGAGCCAACTGCGCACTGCACGCGCCATCCGGTCCGCTCGCGAGGCCATGTGCGCGTTCGCGGGCGTTTTCGAGGCTCCCCAGCGCGCAGCCGGTCCTCTCAGCGGACCAAACTCGTCGGGACCGCGCGGTTGGACCTCTCGGTGGACCAGCTCCCACCCCCGGTGGACTACGCGCCGGTCGGGGGCGATCGCGCGGACGGATTCAGCTCGCGCCGGACACCAGTTCGGGCGGCAGCAGGAAGCGCAGCGTGCCGCGCCCCAACGCCAGCCGCGGACCCGCGATGTCCACGCGGGCGATGGCGCCTTTGCGCATGGGGATGGGCCTCGTCCCGAGCAGCGCACCCAGCAGTTCTGAGAAGTCCGGGTCATGGCCCACGATGCACGGCCGCTCCGCAGGCCCGGCGGTCGCCAAGATGTCCGCCACCACGTCGAGGTCCAGCGCGGCGGCCAGCCGCTCGTCCGAGACCACCGGCACACCAAGCGCCTTGGCCACGATCTCGGCGGTCTGCGCGGATCGCAGCCGCGGTGATGTGATGAACAGGTCCGGTGCCTCGCCCTTCGGCAGGGCCACCAGCAGCTTCGCAAGCGCAGACGCCTGGCGTCGCCCGCGGTCGGACAGCGGCCGCTCCGCGTCGTCGCCACGGTACTTCGCAGGGTCCCCGGCATGGGCGTGCCGGAGCAGGTGCAGCGCGGTCATGGCGTCGCCGCCGCTGATGCGCTCCTCGCGCAGGAAGGACCGGACGCGCCGGTCAACGGTCGCCAGGGTCGTGCGGAACGCCGCCAGCCGCTCCTCCTCGGTGCCTTCCACCGCGGCCGGGTCCGACAGGCTCCAATGGGCCGTCTTGTGGGCGCCGGGGATCACCGGGCAGGCGTCGCGGGCCTCATCGCAGACGGTGATCACCCAGTCGTAGGGCTGGTCCAAGACGGAGGCGACAGACTTGGACGCGAGGCCCTCCGCCGGCAGCCCCGCCTCGGCAAGCACGCGAAGCGTCAGCGGGTTGAGACCCTTGGGCGCCGTGCCGGCGGAGAACGCGGCCACGGCATCCCCGCCGCGGTACCGCAGCAGCACTTCGCCAAGGATGGAGCGGGCGCTGTTCCCGGTGCAGACGAAGAGCACGCGCAGCGGCGCCGACACCGCAGGAGCGGCAGAACCCTTGCCCTTCGAGCCCATTAGTTGAGGTCCTCAACCTGGCCGGACGCCAGGAACACGATGTCCTCCGCGATATTGGTGACGCGGTCGCCAACACGCTCAAGGTAATGGGCGGCAAACAGGATCCGGGTTCCGGGGTCAACGTTGGCCGGGTCTTCGCGCATCAGGTCAAGCACCGAGGCGAAGATGGCGTGGTACAGGTCGTCCACCTCGTCATCCACCACCGCCACGGCTCGGGCCTGGGACTCGTCGATGTCCACCAGCGCCCGAACGATGCCGCGAACCTGATCGGCCACCAGCATGCCGAGCTTGGGCAGGTTGACGTATTCCTTGAGCGGCGCGTGCGGCGCCAGCTTGCGGGCCTGCTTCGCGACGGACGTGGCGTGGTCGCCCATGCGCTCCAGCTCGTATGAGACGTGGTCCAGCGTAAGCAGATAGCGCAGGTCTCGAGCCACCGGGCTCTGCGTGGCGATCACCAGCGTGATGAGCCCTGAGGTCTCGCGCTGGAGATCGTTGATGGCGCGGTCGTCGATGATCACCGCCGTTGCGGCCGCCACGTCGTGGGCCACCAGGGCGCCAATCGCGGCGCGGATCTGGCTCTCAACCAGCGAGCCCATGCGCAGGACGTGGTCCTTGACCTCCCCCAGCTCGCGGTCGTATGTGCTCCGCATCGGATGCGGTGCGGCAACGGGCGCCTGCTCCCCGTTGCTGGTGGTGTCGGTCATGGTTGCCTCCTCAGCGTCCGGTTCGATCAGCCAAACCGGCCGGACACGTAGTCCTCGGTCAACTGGTTCTTCGGGTTTGTGAACAGCCCGATCGTGGGGCCCTGCTCCACGACATAGCCGGCGCGGTCTTCGGCCATGTTCAGGAACACGGTGTTGTCCGATGCCCGGCCGGCCTGCTGCATGTTGTGGGTCACGATGAGGATCGTGTAGTTCTTGCGGAGCTCCTGCATCAGCTCTTCGATCTGCAGCGTCGAGCGGGGGTCGAGGGCAGAGCAGGGCTCGTCCATGAGGATCACGTCAGGGTTCGTAGCGATGGCTCGGGCAATACAAAGACGCTGCTGCTGGCCGCCGGACAGCGCCAGACCAGACTGGCCCAGCTTGTCTTTCACATCGTCCCAGAGCGCGGCACGCCGGAGGCTGGTCTCCACCAGCTCATCCATGTCGCCCTTGAAGCCCGTGACCTTCGGGCCGAAGGCAATGTTCTCGTAGATGGACTTGGGGAACGGGTTGGCCTTTTGGAACACCATACCGATGCGACGACGGACCTCCACTGGGTCCACATCCTTCGCGTATAGGTCCTGGCCGTGGTAGCTGACGCGGCCCTCGACCTTGGTGCCCGGGATCAGGTCGTTCATGCGGTTGATCGTCCGCAGCAGCGTGGACTTGCCGCAACCCGACGGGCCGATGAGCGCCGTGATCTGGTTCGGCACAAACGACACCGTTACGTCCTTCACCGCGCGGAACTTGCCGTAGTGGAACGACAGGTTCTCAAGCTCGATGATGGGCTCAGGCTTCGCCGGCTTTGGGTTCGCCGGCGACAGCGGCTCAGCGGTGGTCAAGGGGTCTCCCGACAATGCGGCCATCACCACGCCTTCTCCGACCGGTTGCGGAGCAAGATGGCGATGCCGTTGGCAAACAGGGTGATAGCCAGCAGGACCACGATCGCAGCGGCGGCGTCCTCGCGGAAGGCCTCCTGCGGCTTGCGGGACCAGTCGTACACAATCATGGGCAGGGCGGTATAGCTGCCGCTGAACAGGCTCTCGAGGGACAGCCCCGAGAAGGAACCCAGCACCGCGCCTGCAAGCACGAGCGGCGCAGTCTCGCCGAGTGCTCGCGACAGCGCCAGCACCACGCCGGTCAGGATCCCTGGCATCGCCGAGGGCAGGATGAGCTTGCGGATGACCTCCCACTGCGAGGCCCCAACGCCATAGCCCGCTTCGCGGATTGAGTTGGGCACCGCGCGGAGAGCCTCGATGGAGGTGATGACCACGATGGGCAGCACCAGCACTGCGAGGGTGGCGCCGCCCGCCAGGATGTTCCGGCCATTGCCAGCGCCGTCGAGCGAGTTTGCAAGCGCCACAAACACCGACAGGCCCAGCAGGCCGTAGACAACCGAGGGCACGCCGGCAAGGTTGCGGATATTCACCTGCACAAATCGCGTGAAGCGCGTGTCACCCGCGTATTCCTCCAGGTAGATCGCAGTGGCGAGCCCGATGGGGATGGCGACGACGGCGACGATCAGGGCGAGCACCGCGGTTCCCACGATGCCCTGGACCACGCCCGCTTTGGCGGGGTTGGACGAGAGGGGGCTGGTGAGGAACGCGACACCGCGCTCTGCGAAGACAGGCGTGGCCTTGCTGAGGACGTCTACAACCAGCACCAGCAGCACCGCCAGGGAGAACAGCAGACTCGCCAGCAGGGCCACCTGAAAGACGGTCCCGGCCGTATCCCGGTGCTTGCCGGTGAGCGCCGCGCGGACGCTCGCCTGGGTGGCTCCGGCGCTTGAGGCGATGGTTGACATCACGGCCTCCTAGTAGCGCTGCCGGGCGCGGCGCACAAACGCGTCGCCGAGCACGTTGAGGGCAAGGGTGATGGCGAAGAGCAGCAGCCCCACGAAGAATAGGCTCTGGAACGCCGCCGAGTTGCCGGTGACCTGATCGCTGCCCGAGGCGAGGAGGACCATTGCAGAGGTCATCGTGCCACCCGGATCCAGCGGGTTGAGCGTGCGTGCCTGTGGCGCGCCTGCGGCCACAGCCACCACCATCGTCTCGCCGATCGCGCGGCTCGTCGCGAGGATCAGCGCGGCGACAATCCCGGAGACGGCGGCAGGAAACACCACCTGCAACGATGTGGTGATCTTGCGGGCGCCGAGGCCGTACGACGCCTCGCGCAGGCTCCGCGGCACGGCGCGCATGGCGTCCTCCGCGACCGAGGCAACCAGCGGGACGGACAGGATGCCGACGCCGATGCCCGCCGCGGCGAGGTTGAACGCGTTGGCGTCGTTGAACAGCGGCTTGATCAGCGCGGGCGTCAGCACGGTGAGGGCGAAGAAGCCCACCACGACGCTGGGGATGCCGGCCAAGACCTCAAGGATGGGCTTGACGATCCTGCGCACCCGGGGGCTGGCGTACTCCGACAGGTAGATCGCGCTTGCCAGGCCGACGGGCGTCGCGATGATCATCGCGATCACGGTGACGATGATGGTTCCGATGAGGATGGTCGCGATGTCGAAGATGCCGCGGCGTGGAAACCAGCCGATCCCCACCAGCTGGCCCAGGTTGATCTGACCCAGGAAGCTCAGGGTCTGGCTGAGGACGGTTTCGATGATGAACGCGCTGATGACGATCGTGGCGGCCGCCGCGCTGAGCATGACCGTGCGGACCAGCCGCTCGCGGCGACGTCGCGCGGCGCTGCCGTGCAGCGAGATCACGGAGGAGGCGGGGAGTGCCTGAGCCATGTTCGGCGGGAGCTCCGTCTTGGCCCGTGCGGGCGGGTGTTCCGTAGAGGATAACGAACAGGTCGGGCCAGAGACCTGGCCCGACCTGTCCGCTTGGAGGAGGGAGCGCTACTTGGCGGCGGCCCAGGCGTCGCGCGTTGCGGCCAGGGTGGCGGCGGGGAGGTTCACGTAGGGCACGGTCTCAAGAACCTTGCTGATCGTCCCGTCCGTGAGGTAGTAGTCCACGTAGGCGCTGATGGCCGGGTTGGCCTTGGCCTTCGCGGTGTTCACGTAGAGGTACAGGCTGCGGGACAGCGGGTAGCTACCGTCGGCGATGGTTGCGGCGTCGGGAGCAACGCAGGTTCCGTTCACGTCCTTGGCGACCTTGATCTCCTGGACCTTGTCCTTGTTCTCCTCGGCGAAGGCGAAGCCCACCCAGCCAAGCGAGGTGTCGGAGCCGGCGATCCCGTCGATGATCGCATTGTCGTTGGCCGATGCGGTGTAGTCAGGCCGGGTGACCTTGGGGTCCTGCTTGCGGGCCGTCGCGATGGCCTTGAAGGCGATCTCCACGAAGCTGTCGTAGGTGCCGGACTCTTCGCCCGGGCCGATGATCGAGAGCGGCGCATCCGGGAACGCAGTGTTCGAGCCCAGCGCCTTGGCGATCGAGGCCGCGTCACTCCACTTGGCAAACCCTGTTGACTCGGGGCCAACCAGCGCGTACAGGTCGGCGAAGCTCAGGCATGCCACGGCAGTGTTCTTCACCGAGGTCAGCACCGACATGCCGTCAAATGCGATCTTGAGCTCCACATACTTGATGCCCTTGTCGGCACAGAGCTTGGCCTCTTCGTCCTTGATCTTGCGCGAGGCGTCGGAGATGTCGGTCTCGCCCGCGCAGAAGGTCTTGAAGCCGTCGCCCGTGCCGGGGCCTGTGACGGTCCACTTGAAGCCCTTCTTGGCGGCGGCGAGGGCCTCGGCAACGCCCGCGGAGATGGGCTCAACCGTGGACGAGCCGGACACGATGATTGAGCCACTGATGCCTGCCACCTGGCTGGCGCCGGCTGTGGCTCCTGCTGTCGGGGCAGCCGTGGCGGAGCTGGTTGGCGCGCTGGTGGCTGACGAGTTGCCGCACGCGCCGGCGATAACCATCGCGCCAAACGCTAGCGCGACGAGTCGCTTCGAGGTTGTGAACTGCACTGTGTTCCTCCGGTGACGCTCCGCGTTGTCCACCACGGCGTCTGCTGATTCCTTCTTGAGCAAGTCACAGAGTCGGGCACCGCGATCAACAGGTGCTGAGCGGCCGATTAATGAGCGGTTAACGATTTGGCTGGTAAGGCCGCTAGCCGACGCTGCGCACCGTGGCCAGGCAGGTCGGCTGGTCGGGGTCCGCCTCGATCTTCGAGGGTCGCCAGCGGACGTGGACGTCAACCGTCCGGCCGCCGCGCTCGTCACTGGTGAGCGCGAGTACCGCGGTCGGGCGATGAGCGAAATAGGTCAACACTGCGTTTCGACCGCGATAACGGGGTGCCCACAATGAGCCGTTTGGCGACAGGACCTCCGCATCAACCCGCACGGGCTGGCCGGGTGCGGCAGACTGTGTGGTGCTGGCGCTCTGGGGCGCGCGGCGGCTGGCAACAGGGAGCTGCGGTGGACGGGATGGACGAGCTCGACGGCACGAGTCGATCGGCGGGCAACGAGGGTGCGGGCGCGTCCTGGGCAGAGCAGGCAACGGCAGAGCTGGTCGTTGACGCCCTTCGGGCGGCCAAGGCTGAGCGCAAGCTTGCCAAGCTCGCACTGCTGCTTGACCCGGTTGTCGCAGAGCAGGAGCTCGCGCGTCGCGCCGCTGCCAAGGCGGCCAAAGTTGAGCGCAAGAGGGCTGAGAAGGCCGCCGCAAAGGCCGCAAAGGCCGCAAAGGCGCGCCTCAAGGCGCAATGGAAGGCCGCGCGTGCAGCGGAGAAGGCTGTGCGCGCGGAGCTGAAGGCGCAGCGCCAGACTGCCCGGGCGATGGCCCGCGACACGGCGGCCGAGATTCAGTTGAAGGACGAGCCGCCGGTTGCCGCCCACGATGTGGCCCGGGATGCGGATCGGGGATCGACGGCTGCCGGCGCGCTGCTTGCCGATTTTGCGGAGCTCGTGCGCCAGACTACTGAGCCGGCCGCGCCGAACCCCGTGGTTCCGTCGCAGCCGGCGCCCGAGCCCGAAGCGGCCCCGGAGCCTCAAGCCGCGTCTGAACCTGAGGCTGCGCCGGAACCCCAGGGGGTGGCCGAGCCGGTTGCCGGGCCCGAGCCCGCAGCCGCGCCC
>JANYAA010000054.1 GCA_025355255.1 Chloroflexota bacterium
CCCCCAAGCATGCGAGGTCTCGAAGAGACCGCCGTGACATAGGCCCGATCCGAAAAGAGGTCCTTTTGGAATGAACCGGGCAGCGCCGCGACCACGCGTGCCACGGTTTCCGGGTGATCAGCCTTGGCGCGTCACGGATCAGCGTGGGTATCCAGGCGGGTTCCCGGAGATAACCGCGCCGATGAGCCCTGTCACGATCGCGACGATGCCAAGGATCACAGTGTTCCCGAACCAGACGGTCGCTGCCTCCACCAGCGTCGCTCCGTTGAGCAGGTTGAGAAGGGCGAAGACGAGTTGCAGGCCGAGCAGGAAGAAGGCGATCCCGGCCAAGATCATGAACGGCAGTCCCAAGAGTTGTCGGATTATGTGCATCGTTCCCTCCACCTTCCTGCGCCCCTCAGGTTCGGCGTAGCACCGAAAAAGAGGTTGAGGAAGCCCCAGGTTGTTCCTGCCGTTCGCCGACGGTGACTAGGTGCCGAACCCGTTCAGATCTGTGCCGCACTGAGCACAGAACCGTTCGCCCGCCACGCGCGCCACACCGCAATGGGGGCAATAGATGACGCTTGTGCCGGGCCGAGCCGGCACTGTCGGTGACACCGGAATGGTGGGTGCGGCCGGCGACAGCGGCAGGGCCGACGCGGTGGGTGCGACCAGCTTCGAGGGTGGTGGTGTCGCTATGAGCGGCGCTGTGGGCCAGCGCGCCGTTGGAGCTTCCATTCCGAGGGCGACAGCTCTCTCGTCCGCCCGCTTCTGCAGTTCCCGGACGACGAGAAAGCCGCAGACAGCCGATACGACCAACGCGAGATAGGCCAGGCTCATCACGCTGAAAACAGTCTTCGTGTCGTCGATCGTCAGGGAGTTCGCGTTCATCATGATCGCGGCCACCCGGCTGCCGACCCCGCCGACGATCCAGGCGATCCACCATGAGACGACAAGTGCTCCGCCGGCCGCGCGTTCGACCGGGGCGAGCCGATCCCACGTCTCGCGGACCACCGTGTACGGCTTCCACAGGAATGCGATGGGCACGAACCACCAGCCGATGGCCCACCTCGGACTGTCGTGCGGCACACCTCCGCCAAGCGGCGGGACGTTGTCGATAGACCGACTGAGCCAGGCCATGAGCGCGACAGCAGTGAGAATCGCTGCAAGCACAAACAGTCCGTCCGCAGAGTCCCCGGAGTTGATCAGCGTGGTCACTTCCGCGTCGCTCGCGAAGTCGCCACTCGATGCACGGTCCATGATCGAGTAGCCTTGGAGTGCGAGCGCGAGCTCCCAGAGGCTTGCCAGGGCGGCGAGCACGTACATCGCTTTGACCCACCGCGCGCGGGTCCGAGCGCGCTGGTAGCCAGGCGAGTGCCAGGTCCCCTCGGAATGCGGGCGCGCAGGCGGGAAGCCGGAGCTGGGGCTCCCAGGTACCGTGTATGGGGCATGCATGCCGCCCCTCCTCCCGCGCATTCAGCGGGCGTCGACCAGTATGCCCCCGAACGGAAGCCGGGGCAAGGAGCCATTGGTCCCAGAGTCGGCGGATTCTACGGGGGCGGCGTTTCGGCTTCCCGGTAACGCGGTGATTTCGGGCGTCCAGACGATGGACCGCCAGTAGGGTCCGACCAACTGGTAGGGCTGGACATGGGTGTCTATCGTCCTGACAGTGAACGGTCGGTCGGTCCTCGCCTCAGCGCTCCTGGCAGTCGTATTCATCGCTGCAGGGATGTGGGCGCTGAATAACACGACCATCGGGCTGAACATCAAGTGCCGGGTGTTCAACGACCTCGGCGCATGCGTCATCATGGCGCTTACGGAGCCAGTGAGTCCCACCACGGGCGGAGGCGGCCCCGTGTACGCGCCACCGCCGACGGAGTCGCCAGAGCAGCGGGCCGCGCGCGAGGCGGCCGAGGAGCAGGTTCGCCGTGACGCAGCGGTCCAAGACGCCTCCTCAGCCCTCGCCAGCGCCATTGACGACTTGTCGAGCAACGCCGACGACCTGATGAGCGGCGCGGCCGACATGGCCTCGTCCGTGAAGGACCTGGCCACCTCGGTGGATGACGGTATGTCGTCGGCCTACTCGAAGCTGAAGGGCCAGACGCGGGTCCGACCCATGGACGAGTTCGCCCAGAACGACGTCTGCTTCGCACTCAACGATGTGGAGTACGCCCGGAACGACGTGGACTACGCGGTCAACGACGTCGGGTACGCCGAGGACCCCTACACGTCCGCGCTGTCGGACCGTCTGGGGTACGTCTCGGCCGTCCAGGACGCCATCGTGAACCTGAACGCGGCCGTGGCGGCAGACGGCGGCAGGGTCAGCCCTCAGTACACGGAGGCCGACGCCGACGCGGCTCTCTCGTCCTCCGCGAGCGCGGCCAAAGCGGCCGGGTCCAAGGCCGATCAGGCGACAGGCGACGTGGCCGCGCTGGTGAAGGCGGCCAACGACTGGATGACCAGGGCTCGCAGGCTCGCCGCCACCGTGGCGTCGTGCTAATGGCCGGAGACGCGAGGAGGCCGTCGGAGGTCCAGGACGAGCCGTGGGTGTGGGCGCACCGGATGAGCGGCGACTATCCGCCGACCACGGCACGCTCCGGCAAGTGGCTCGTGTACGTCGATGAGAGCTACGTGGACAACGCGTGGGAGGCGGTTCGCGCGGCGACCGAGGCAGGCCGCTTGGGCTCTTCGGCCAAGGTCGCGTCCGCGTACCGCAACCCGCACGCGACCTGCGCGCGAGCCAAGGTCATCTGCGTCTACACCTACGATTGGATGGACAAGGCGGACGTCACGCGCGTGCGGGAGGAGCTTCGCGCGAGTTGCGCGGTCAAGCGGGCCATCTCGTACAAGGCTGACTCGGACACGCTCGCCGACAACTACGGCCCCGGCCTGGCGAAGTACCGGGCCTGACGTTGCGGACCCGCGATCTCTCGCGTCACCACTACCTAGAGCCCGGAACGGCACCTGAGGTCGCGGAGGCGATCCGTAATAGCGCGAAGTCAGTCACGGCGTACCTTCGCAGGATTAACAAGGAAACGGACTGCGGGTATGCCTCCGCAGAGTGGGAACGCGTCTTCCGGCACGCAGGCATCAGGTGCGCCACCATCGGCGCGCCCGGCGACGAGCACGCCGTATACCAGCGGCGCGTCGGAGGCATCAAGCCTCACATGTGGCTGTTCGTGGGTCCCGAGATGCGGATCTTCGATCCGACCGCCAGCCAGTTCGACGACGATGGCGGGGTTCGGTTGGAGGGCTACTGGGTGGATTGGCCTCAGGGACGGCGAATGCTCGACTGGCGTGACTCCACAGATGGACGCAGCTGGTACGAGGTGGGCAGCCAGGAACACCAGCGGTCTCGCTTGATGGATCGGATGCGTCGGCTGTGATGAGCCCCCCGTGCTGGTAGCACACAGCAGACGCGAGCTTGCCGCAGGTCACCGAAAAGGACCTCCTTGAGGCGCGGCCATGATGGCGGCCTGGGCGAGCGTGGATCCGGCCCGCGGGAGCTGGCCCCCTTTCGGGCCGGGCCGTCCAGCTCTAGTAGCCCGGCCAGCTTCCAGGAGACGATCCGTCGATGATCCCCCACGCGCCGTAGGGCGACGGTGCCGGCGAGGTCTCCGCTTGCCCAGCGTGGCCGTCCACGCGGCGGCCGGCCCAGGCGGCCAGGCCGACGAGGGCGACGGTGCCCAGCAGCGCCCCCCACCCCAGGAGCTGCCGCAGGCTCGGTGTCTGGTCGGTGTCGGGCTCCGCCGCGGCGGGCGACGGTTCGGGGACGCTGGCCGCGTTGCGCGGGAGCCGGCGCAGGCCAAGGCCACGCTCGACGGGCGGTGGACCGAGGGCCGCCAGCGGCGCGGGGCGTCCGGTGACGGTGGTCCGGGGGGCCGGCGCCGGCGACACGGAGCTGAAGGAAGGCGCAGGCGCAGGCGCCGCGCTGACGGTCGTCTGGGGGGCCGGCGCCGCCGACGAGGGAGGCCGGCGGTTCTGGGGGGCCGGACGCGAGGCAGTGCGGGGTGGCCGTCGCGGGCTCTTGATCGGGGACGGGCCCGCCGCGGCGAGGGATCCTGCGGGCGGCCGGCGGCCAGATCGTCCGGGGTGCGGTGTCTCCACTATGGCCTGGGGCTCCCCGCTCAGCCGCGCCAGGAGCGCCGGCTTGGCGCCCAGCACGGCGTCGCGCAGCTCGGGCGTGAAGGCCGCGGCCGTCGGGCTCGTGTAGTGCAGGCGGCCTTCGGCGGTGGGAGTGACGGTTATCCCGCGCCGGGCAAGCTCATGGAGCAGCTCCTCGACAGTCACAGGTCACCTTCGATCGGTACGGCCGCCGGCGTCGATCCGAGGTGGCCCGCGACCGTCTGCCCGAGCCCCGTCAGGCGGTAGACGCTGTACCTCGGACTGAACACGTGGCCGGATTTGATCAGGTGCCGCAGGCCCCGGTGAACCGTCGACGGCGGTAGGCCCGTGCGCTCGGCGAGCTCGACGGTGCGCGTGGCCCCGTCGCTCAGACCTCGGAGGAGCAGCTCATCGCGGTCCATGACGGGCAGAGTGTAGCTGCCACTCGGCCGGTGTACATCGACGTACCTCGGAGTACACCGGGTGGGGGCCGAGGTTTCCCAGGGTTTCCCGAAGTACACCGGCTCGGTGCCCCGGGGCAGGCGTACACCGGAGTTTCTCGGAGTACACCGGCCGACCCGCCCCTGGTGCGGGGCCGGCGACGACGGCCGCGTGGGCGGTTGCGAGCGGGACGGGCTGGTCGGCGCTCACGCCTGGCCTCCGCCGTCGTCCGCGACCGCGAGGGCCGCGTCGAGCGCGATGGCGAGGACCGCCATCGCCCGGGCATGCCGCCGCTGAACCGAGGCCGGCGCGTCCCACGCGATGAAGGCTCCGCGGATCCGGACCGGCTCTCCCTTGGGAAGGGCCATCGCGCGGACCCGGACAAGTTCGACCGCGGCGAGCGGCGCCGCGACCCGGATGGCCTCTTGGACCGCGGCCAGCATCGCCGCGGGCGCGTTGGCCGCGAGCTCAACGATGATCGGGGCGGGATGATGGGTCACGGCACGGGCTCCGGACCGTCATTGGTGGGGTGGCACACATCGCACGTCCAGCTACCGCCAACGGATCGGTGGCGCGATTCGTGAGCGTGGTAGGCGGAGTACTCGATCGCGCCAGAGGGATCGGAGGCCGGCGCGGCGGCCGGCGGAGGCACCACCTGGATCGTCTCGCTTGCGGCCAGCCGGACCGGCGCATGGCCCTCGAGGTCGCCGGCCTGGGGGCGGGCCCCGGGCCGGCGACCTCGAGGGCCATGCGCCGGTCCGGCTGGCCGCAAGCGAGACGATCCAGGTGGTGCCTCCGCCGGCCGCCGCGCCG
>JANYAA010000011.1 GCA_025355255.1 Chloroflexota bacterium
TCGCGCATCACCGTGCTCGCCAGCATCGAGTTGAAGCACAGGTACAGCGTCCGCCAGCCGTCTCGGGCCAGCCGCCGCGCCTTCTCCACGGCGAGCAGGCTCTTGCCGCTCCCCGCCGGCCCCACCACCGACGCGCGCCGAATCTTTCGATTCTGGTTGAGCACCAGCTCCTGGGCTCGCGAGATGGTGATGAGCCGCTCCTTGGCCTCCGCGACATCGCGCCGGATCAGCCGCGGGATCCGCACCTCAGGCGCCAGATAGTTGCGGATGAGCGCAACATCCCGCGCACCCAGGGCACGCGGCAGGTCCCCCTCGTGAAACCGCCAGACGCGCTCGATGGCAAGGTGCGTGCTGCGGGCATCCTCAAGGTCCGACGCGTCCAGCAGGATCGCCCGGTCCCCCTCAGGCCCCAGCGCGTCTTGGCCGTTGCGTGCCGCTGCGAGGTCCGCGCTCGGGAACGCCACTGCGTGCGCGGTGCCCAGTGACTGCTGGACGGTCCAGTTGGGCAGATCCTCAATCGCCTCGGCGAGGTCGTGCTTGGCCTTCATCGCCTGGACAAACGGGCTCCGGCCAAGCTCGTGGCCGCCGATAAACCAGCGGCCGTCGTAGCGGCGGCGCGGCTCGCCGGACTTGACCTCGATCACCAGCAGGCCGTGGGCCGGGTCGACGAGGACCAGGTCCGCTTCCGCGTCGTGGGACGGGTCGCCAGGCTTGGTCCTGGCGAGGATGGGGACGTTCGCGAAGACCTCGACACCGTGGGCGTAGGCGGCGATCGATTCGCGCACCCGCGCCTCCACGCGGCGCTCGGCCTCTTCGCCGGGTCGCAGACCTGGCCCCTCTCCCGGTATGTCCTCTGGCATCCATGCCCCCGTTCCCTCTTCGTGCCGCGACCCTAGCATCCCGACGGTGGCGTTGTCCTGCCCCGCGCGCTGCTGGCGGCGGGGAAACCGAAGACGGGGGCGCGGCGTCATGGGCGGGCTAGCAACGACCCTCCCCCCCCGACACACCAAGAGGCTCCCCCGATGAACGACACGATCAACCGCAACCGCTGGCTCGGCATCGTCGCCGTCGCCGCGCTTGGCGTCGGGCTGGCGGCAGGCCCAGTTGTGGCCAGCGTCACCGCGCCCCGGGCCTACGCCCCCGTCGCAACGGCCCCGGGCGACACGACCACCCGCGAGCACACCATCTCGGTCGGCGGCTCCGGCAAGATCACCGTCATCCCGGATCTCGCCAACGTCCGCTTGGGCGTGCTGGTCCAGCGCCCCACCGCCAAGGCCGCTCGCCAGGATGCCGCCGTCACGATGACCGCCATCGTGGACGCGCTGCGCAAGCTGGGCATCGCGGACAAGGACATCGCGACCGCGATGGTCTCGCTCTCGCCCGTGTACGACTACTCCAACAGCGGCGCCGCCCCCAAGATCATCGGCTACCAGCTGTCGAACTCCGTGTCCGTGACCGTGCGCGACCTGTCGATCCTCTCCGATGCGCTCGACAACGGCATCACCGCCGGCGCCAACACCGTGGACAGCGTGAGCTTTGATGTCGCCGACCGGACGGCAGCCGAAGCCAAGGCCCGCGAAGCCGCCATCACCGACGCCCGCGCCAAGGCCGATGCCTACGCCAAGGGTCTGGGCATCTCGATCACCGGTGTCGCCTCGGTCACCGAGTCCGTCTCCACCCCCGTCTGGTACCAGCAGAACTTCGCCGGCGCCGCCGCCCCCGCCGACAAGGCTGCCTCCACCCCGGTGCTCCCCGGCTCCACCGACGTGGTGATCACGGTCCAGGTCTCGTTCCTGATCCCGTAACGCCCCACCCCCCCTCTCCGCACAGCCGGTGAGCCTTGCGCCTGCCGGCTGTTTCATGATTGGCACCCGATGCGTGCTCGGCGGGGGAGGAGGGTGCTGCCCAAGTGCCTCTGCTGCGTCGTTGCGGCCAAGCGCAACCAACAGCAGTTGAGCCACGCACGGGTGACGCACGAGCCACCGGACCGCGGTGCCGTCGATGCGGCTGCCTGGGCCGACGCCTGCAAAGATCAATTACCCAACACAACGCCCTCAACTGCGGGTGGTTGCGGTTGGCCGCAACCACCCGGACGGGGGCCGGGACCGGGGGCCAGGACCGGGGGAGGTGGGCCGAACAGCTAGCGCTTGCGCGGCATCGACTTGCGGGGCGTCTGCTGCGGCGGACGCGGCGGCCACGGGGGCACACCGGTCTGGCGGTCGGGCCGGGTTTCGGCCTGGGGTGTCGGCACTTTGGCCAGGCGCAGCGCAACGATCGGGCAGGACTCGACGGCCTGGCGCGCGTGGTTCAGCAGCGGCTCGGGGATGTTGCCCGCGGCGATGATGGGGTAGCCCCACTCGTCAAGCGTGATGAGCTCCGGCAAGAGTTCGGCGCAGGTGCCGTAGGCGTCGCACACGGTGCGGTCAATCTCAATTCGGAAGCCCGAGTCCATGAACGGGCGTCGGGCGTTCATGCGCGCACCTGGCAGCGCCGCTGCGCCGTGTGGGCAGCCCAGTCGGTCTCGAAGACGGTCAGCGCGCTCCGCAGGAGTCCCACGGTGCCATCGGGGAGCCGGCACGCGCCGCGCCCCACGAGGGACTCGGTCCAGCCGCGCAGTCGCCGGAGATCGTCCGGGTGCGCGGCAAACGTTGCCACGCGCGCTGTCGCATCGGCAACCGCCCGCAGGCCGTAAACGCAGGGTCCGCACTGGGCGGCGCTCGAGCCTGCCATGTAGTCCATGATCCGCGCCGTGGCCGCGACGCCGCACGCGGAGTCGCCCATGAAGCCCACGACGCCGCAGCCAAACGCCAAGCCTCGGGCGCGGAGGGCAGCGGGGTCCAGCGGCATCTGCCAGGCGTCGGGCCCGGCCACCCAGCTGCCAAAGTACCCGCCCAGGAGCACGGGGCTGCCGACGCTGGCTGTGCCCCCGGTCCACGCGGCAAGGTCGGCGAGGGTCGTGCCGAGTTCAACCTCGAGCACGCCCGGGGTTGTCACGCCGCTCACGGTGACGAGCGCTGTGCCGCGGGTTTCGGCGCGGCCCGCCTCGCGGAACCACGCCGCGCCATATCGGGCGATCAGCGCAGCGTTCGCCAGGCTCTCAACGTTCTGCACCAGCGTGGGCTTGCCGTCGATCCCCTTCTCAAACGGCCGCGGCGGCACGGTCACCGGGCGCGGGTCGCCCTTGTTCACAAAGCGGACCGCCGCCGACTCCTCGCCGGCCGCATACGAGACCGGGGGCGTGACGATCCGCGTGTCCACGACGCGGGGCCGCTCGCGGAGCGCCGCCTCCATTGCCACGCGCGCCCCCGCGTGCTCGGATCCGATATACAGGACAGCCTTTTTGGCGCCCACCGCATCGGCGGCAAGCTCCACGCCGTCCAGCACGAGGTGCGGGCGCGTGGCCATGAGCACGCGGTCCTTCATGGACATGGGCTCGCCCTCAGCGCCGTTTGCGAGGACGATCGCCTGACCCTTTGAGCGCCCCGCCACGGACGCCCACTTGCGGCCAACGGGGAACCCTGCGCCGCCCCTGCCCAGAAGGCCCGCAGCCTCGATCGCGGGGATCAGCCCCGCGCGTTCGGCCTTGCCCGGGAGCGCGCCGAGACGCTGGCGATGCGCGTCGTACGGTTCGGCGCCCAGGTTCAGCGCAGGTCCGGAGAGGAGCCGGGCGGTCATCGCTGCTGCGGCCACGAGGAGTTGGCGACAACCTCCTCGAGATGCCCGCGGCTCTGCTCCCAGACCGAGATCCGCCACGCCATGCACGCCCCAACCGCGAGCACGCAGGCGAGGACCACGATGTCCATCCAGAGCGAGCCCTCGTCAGACCCCGAGAAGATCGAGTGGCCCAGCGCGAGCGGCCACATTGCGTAGCTGGTCCAGTGGATGGGCCGCCAGACCCGCCACGGGATCCGCATCCGGAGCAGGCCCGTGATGATCAGCGCCGCGATCAGGTAGGTCGCCACAACGCCCAGCGCCATCGGCAGCGGCCGGTAGCTGGAGGCAAAGGGGACGAGCGCCGCCTCAATCCCGAGCTTGGCAAACGGGTCAAGGATGGACGCGGCGATGTGGACCAGCAGGAACACCACCGAGAGCAGCGAGATCCGCCGGTGCATCTCGAGGTTGAAGAAGCGTGGCCACGATTCGTGCCAGAACCGGACAACCGTCACGAGGCCGAAGCACACGGACGTCGAGAACATCAGCAGCGAGACCACGCCGGATCCCCTGGCGGCGAACCACAAGGTCTGGTCGAACATGGGTGGGGTCTACTCCTCGGGCGCTGGCTGGGGCGCGGGCCAGCCGCCAATGCGGATGATCGTGCCGTCAGCGGCCACGAGCCGGGCGGGCAGCCCGTTTGCCTCGAGCCATGCCAGCGCCGCGGCGCCCATCACGATGGCCGCGGTTGATGCGGCGTTGGCCGCCTCGCACGTGGCGGCAACCGTGGTCACCGTGCGCCAGACGATGTGGGCGGAGAGGCCGGTCCACGGGTCAATGATGTGGTGGGCGCCCACTCCCTCGCCGGCCTTCCAGCGGCGCACCGTGGTGGTGGACGTGGCAACCGCGCCGGACTCGATGGCGATGACCTCGCCGTCCGCGTCGCTCGCGGTGTTGCTGTCCTCGGCGATGAGGATGCGCCACCCGCCGTCCGGGCAGGCGCCGGCCGTGGCGATGTCCCCGCCCAGGCTCACGAGGACGCCCGCGCCGGCGCCCATCGCCTCGAGCGCGGCGGCCGCGGCGAGATCCGCGGCGAGACCCTTGCCGGTGGAGCCGAGATCAAGCTCGATGCCGGCCGGCATCCGGACCCGCGAGGTGGCGACGTCAAGCTGCACGCGGGCCCAGCCGGGCACGGGCGCAAGCTTCAACTCGATCGTGCGCGAGGAGCCGGCGATCTTGGCGAAGTCGCCGTCGTAGCCGATGGCGCGCATCGATGCGCCCACCGTGGGGTCCACGGCGCCGCCGGTGTTGCGCGCGGCATCAAGGGACCCGGCGAGCGTTCGGGCGAGCAGTAGGCTGATCGGCACGTCAACGGGCACGCGGCTGGCCGCGGCGGTCGCGTTGAGGCGGCTCAGCTCCGAGTCGTCGCGGAAGCGGCTGTAAGTCCGGTCAACGTCGTCGAGCACCCTGATGACAGCGTCGCGAGCCGCCTCGATGTCACCCGCGTGCACCAGCAGCCGCACGCCAGTGCCGAGGGCGCGCCAGTCGGCCTGTTGCAGCATCGCGGTTGCGGTGGGGCAGTTGGCGGGCGGCTCAGGAGCCGCCGGTGGACACGGCTGCGTGCTTGCTGTGCCGAACCCGGGGGGCCTGTGTGGTGCCTTGGTTGGTGGTGGACGGCGCTTGGACGTTGGGGTTCGTCTGGCCGTTCGACCCGCCGTTCGACTGCCCGGTGGCGGTCTGGCCGCTGTTGGGGTCAACGACCGTGCCCTGATCGTTTGTCGTCCCCCGGTCAACGGCCGCGGCGGGCTTGCCCGTGTACGTCATCGCGGCGGCGTAGCTGAAGACGCCGGTGCCGGCGATCCCGAGGACTGCAGCGCCAATCGTGAGCGCCTGCAGGCGGTAGTTGGCGCTGTTGCGGGCGCGCACGCGGGCGTTGGTGGTCGGGTTCATGTAGGTCATAGTGCCGCCCGATTCTTCGGGCTTGATGACAACCTTCTGTGGGTCTTCACAGACTCGGCCGCCGCGGCGGGGCCACCCTTTGGGGCACAATGGGGGCATTCGACGCAGGAGGTTCGCGATGCGCATTGTGGTGACCGGCGGCAGCGGCAAGGCCGGCCGATGGGTGGTTCGCGATCTCCGCGAGCACGGCCACGATGTCCGCAACGTGGACACGCGCCACGACGGCTCCGCGCACGGGCAGTGCTGGGTGGCGGACCTCGCCGATCCGGGCCAGGCGTACGAGGCGCTGGCCGGCATTGACGCCGTGGTCCACCTGGCGGCCATCCCCGCGCCCGAGATCCGGACCCCGGCCGAGACGTTCCGCATCAACGCGCTCTCCACGTACAACGTGTTCGCCGCGGCCGAGGCCCACGGGCTCGCTCGGGTGATCTGGGCTTCAAGCGAGACCGTGCTGGGTCTCCCGTTTGACACGCCGCCGCTGTTTGCGCCCATCGACGAGACCATCGAGGTTCGCCCCGAGTCGTCGTACTCCTTGAGCAAGGTGGTGGGCGAGGCGATGGCGGTCCAGTTCGCACGCCGCACCGGGATCCCGTTTGTGGGTCTGCGGATCTCCAACATCATGGAGCCCGACGACTATGCGGCCTTCCCCACGTACTGGGGCGACGCGCAGCTGCGCAAGTGGAACCTCTGGGGTTACGTGGACTGCCGCGACGTGGCGCAGGCGTGTCGCCTGGCGCTGACTGCTCCTGTCGCCGGTGCCGAGGTGTGCATCATTGCGGCTGATGACACCGTGATGACCCGCCCGTCGGCAGACCTCATCGCCGAGGTGTTCCCGTCGGTGCCGCTCCGGCGCCCTTTGGCCGGCCGCGAGACGCTGCTGTCGATCGACCACGCGCGCCAACTTCTGGGGTACGCGCCAGGCCATCACTGGGCCGACCACGTTGAGGCGCCCAGCGCCCCTTGACGTTGGTCGTACCGACGGTCAGACTGGCGGTATGACTACGTATCCCGATGCCGATCCGCACCGCGGCCGTCCGGCCTCCGTGACTGAGACCCTGGCGCCATACCTAGGCACGGCCGATGCTGGGCCGTTCGCCAAGCTCTCCATCTCGCTGCCGGAGCCGCTGCTCGCCGCCGTGCGAGATGTTGCGGCCCAGACCGGCGTGCCGGTGAGCGGCGTGATCGCGGCCAGCATCCGGCGGCTCGTGGACGAGGTGGCGCAGGCCAAGCTGGATGCGGCGCTCGACGCGGACAACGCAGCTGGCCTTGCGTTCGCAGAAGCTGCCGCACCCATGCACGCAAGCGTTTTGGAGCGGCTGCCGTGGTAGGGATCGGTGCCGGCGGTCCGGTGCTTCGGCTCTCTCGCGGTGGCGTCTACCTGTTGACGTACGGTGAGGTCGGCGGGTCTGTGATGCGTGGGCCGCACCCGGCGCTCGTTGTCCAGAGCGATCGGCTCGCGCGATCGTCAACGGTGCTGGTCTGCCCTATGACGTCGCTCGGCGGTCGGCCGCCCGGTGACGAGCCGCCGTACCTGGTTGCCGTACCGCGCACCGCCAGCGGCCTTAAACGGGATGGTTACGTCCGCGTTGATCAGATCATGACCGCGCCTGCTGCGGCACTCGGACCGCAGTTGGGTCGCCTGTCCCCGGCCGTGATGACCCGCGTGGACGCGTCGCTGCGGTTCGTGCTGGGCGTCTGATCGGGGCGGATCAGCCCTCCAGCGCCTGCGCCAGGTCCGCGATGATGTCGTCGGGGTGCTCGCCGCCCACGGAGAGGCGGATCAGCCCGTCATCGACCTGCGCGATCGCCCGGCCCTCCTCGCCCTGCTGCTGGTGCGTGGAGATGGACGGGATCACCGCCACGCTCTTCACTTTGCCCAGGTCCGTGGCACGGAAGACGATGGCAAGACGGTCCAACGCGCGGCGGGCGGCTGGCAGACCACCGCGCACGGTAAAGGCCAGGAGGTTGCCGTAACGGGCTGCGCCGGGTCCGGATCCCTCATCGGCTAGACGGAAGTCGCGCGCGGCGATGGTGTGTCCCGGATGTGAGGCGAGCCCCGGGTAGTTCACCGCGGCGACGGCCGGGTGCGCCTCGAGCCAGCGGGCCACCTTCATGGTGTTGCGGCTCCAGACGTCAACCCGCGTGCGCAGGGTGCGGAGGTCAGAGATGAGCGAGAGCGCCGCGGCAGCCGAGAGCGCTGGGCCGAAATCGCGAAGCGGCAGCAGCTTGATGTGGGTGGCGAAGTCTGCCCGCATGTCATCGGTCCCCACCCGGATGGGGATGTCGTGGCGAGCGGTGATGGCGCCAGCGATTGCCAGCCCGGACCCGCCGATGGCCTTGGACAGCGAGTGGATCACGATGTCCGCGCCAAGCGAGATCGGCCGCAGGATCGCCGGGGTTGCCACCGTGGAATCGATGATCAGCGGCATCCGCCCGGCGCCATCGGCGGGCCCAGGATGACCGTGGGCGAGCGCCGCCAGCGCCGGGATGTCCACGACGGCCAGCGCCGGGTTGGACGGCACCTCCGCAAAGAGGAAGCGCGTGTCCGCGTCAATCGCGCGCTCCCACGCCGCCAGATCCAGCGGATCCTCGATCCAGCGGAGGCCGATCCCCCGCTCCGCCGCGTACCGCTTGAACAGCATGAACGTGCCGCCGTAGCACTTGGCCGAGGCGACGATGTTG
>JANYAA010000101.1 GCA_025355255.1 Chloroflexota bacterium
GCTGGGTGGATGCCCACGCCCGTGTCGGCCACCTCGATGCGGGCGCCGCCGTCCGCCTCGCGTCGTGCGGTGATCTGCACCTCGCCCCCGCGCGGCGTGAACTTGATGGCGTTGCCGACGAGGTTGCCCACCACCTGGCCAACGCGCGGGGCATCGTGGCTGATCCGGAGCGGCCAATCCGGCAGCGAGGTGCTGAGGGTGATGCCCTTGCGTTCGGCGGCCGCGGCCTGCTGTTCGACGCCGCTCTCCACCGTGCCGCGGACGTCATCGGGCCGCAAGTCCAGCAACACCAGCCCGGAGTCCAGCTTCGAGAGCTCAAGCAGGTTCTGGGCAAGCCAGTCCAGCCGGTCCAGCTGCACCGCGGAGGCGTCGAGGAATTCGGCGCGGGCGGCCGTATCCAGCCCAGCGGGCCCCTGGAGGAGCTCGATGAAAGTGCGAGTGGCGGCGATGGGCGTGCGCAGCTCGTGGCTGACGTCAGCCAGGAAGTCGCGGCTGCGGTCGCGGTCGCGCCGGATGATGCCCACGCTCTCCTCAAGGCGGGCCGCCATCGCGTTGAATTGCTCCGCCAGCTCTTGGACTTCCAGAGCGCCCATGCCGTCATCGGTTCCCACGCGCGACGTGAGGTTGCCCTCGGCCAGCCGGCGCGACGCTTCGGTGAGGCGCGTGATGGGCTGCGCAAAGCGGTGCGCGATGAGGCTTGCGGCCACAACGGCGATCAGCAGGGCAGCCATCGCCATCGCGAGCAGCAGGCTGGTAATCGCCGCCAGCGTGGTCGCCCGGCTTGTGTACGGCTTGGACAGCGTGATCTCCATGCCCCAGTCGCGGACCCGGTTGGTTCGGGCGACGGATGTGCGCACCGGTGCAATCGCGGGGTCGCTCTGCTGGCCCAAGACCGGATCCACGGACAACAGCGTGGCGAACGAGAGGCTGGGGTCCGGGTTCACCATCAGGATCCCGTCGGTGTCCGGGCGGGCGCCGCCAAAAACAACCGTCAGGTCTGCCTGCGCGAGCGTGTTGGTCGCCAGATCCAAGAGCCGGTCCGTGGTGAGCAGCGTCCGGACGGCAGGGTTGAGCTCCAGCTTGCCGTTGACCTCGGCCACCACGCCCTTGGTGCCAACCGAGTCCTCGATGAACCGGACAAGCACAGCCGCGGTGGCGTCTGCGTGGGTCCGGAGCGCCTGCTCCTCCTGCTGGCGGAAGTAGTCGTCGAGGCGGTTCACCACCACCGGCGCCACGAGCGCCAGGGTCAGCACGACGATCCCCAGGAACGCGATCGTGAGCCGGTTCTGGAACGAGCGCGGCACGCTAGGCCGCGGCGGCCGGACATCCCAGCGACGGGGCTCTTGCCCCTTTGCATCGGCCGGGCGAGCATCTCCGGGTCGCGCTTCGCCGGTGTCAGCCGGCTCGCCCACGCTAGCGCTCAGCGAACTGGTAGCCGGCCCCGCGCACCGTCAGCACGAACCGCGGCTCGGACGGATCGTCCTCGATCTTCTCGCGCAGGTGGCTGACGTGGACGTTGATCGTCTTCTCGTCCTGGTCCAGCGCCTCGTAGTCGCGCAGCAGCTCCAGCAGCTCGCGGCGGCTGAACACGCGTCCCGGCCGGCTGGCGAGGTGGCGCAGGATCTCGAATTCGGTGGCCGTGAGCGTCACCCGCCTGTTGCCCCGCTGGACCCGCCGCCGCTCGAGATCGATGACAAGGTCGTCATGGCGGATCACGCGACCGCCAGCCGCGTTCGCGAGATCGCCATAGGCCCGCCGCAGCAGGGCCCGGATCCGGCTCATCAGCTCGCGAAGGGCGAATGGCTTGGTCACGTAGTCGTCTGCGCCAAGCTCGAGACCGACTACCTTGTCGAACTCGTCACCGCGGGCCGTGAGGAACAGCACGGGCGCTTTTGAGCCTGCGGCGCGCATGCGGCGCAGCACCTCAAACCCGTCGATGCCCGGCAGGCGCACGTCCAGCAGCACGAGGTCCGGCGCCTGGGCGGTGGCGAACTCGAGGCCCTCCTCGCCAGAACGCGCCACGGTGACCTCGTAGCCCTCCTGCTGGAGGGCGTACTGGATCCCGCGGGCGACGGCGAACTCGTCTTCAACGATCAGGATGGTGGCTGCCACGGCCCGCCGATCCTACACCGCCCACCGGCAGCCGGGTGCTGCCGGCCCTTCGACAGGCGCGAGAGGCACAGCCTGTTCGTGCCCATTGGCCCCGCTCGCGGTGTCCGCGGACCGTAGGCCGCGAGGTTATGCGGGACGATGCTGGTCCTATCACGTACGGGCGTCGAGCCCTGCCCGCGCGGCGTCGCGCAGGCGCCCGAGAGGAGACGACCATGCAGAAGATCCTGCTCGCCTATGACGGCGGCGAGCCCGCCAAGCGGGCTCTGGACATGACCATCGAGCTGGCCACCAAGACTGGCGCCCATGTCGGCGTCATCAGCGTCGTCCCGGTGCACCCAGGCCGCGCGCCCATCGACCCCTGGGATGACCGCACGGTCCACGCCGAGGAGCTGATCGAGGCCCGCAAGCTGCTCCGCGAAGCCGGCATCGAGGCCGACCTCATCGAGCCCGGCGGGGACCCGGCGAAGGTCATCGAGCGCATCGCTGAGGAGCGCGGCTACGACACCATCGTGATCGGGTCCCGCGGGCTCGGCTCGGTCGCCCGGGTCCTTCAGGGCAGCGTGTCGGAGCACGTCGCCGCCAACGCGCACGCCACGGTCATCGTCGCCCGCTAGGCGGCCGCCGGTCATCAAGCAGCCCATCAAGCAGCCCACCAAGCAGCCCTCGCGTCCCGCGGGGGCTGTGCTCGTTCCACGGGAGCCCAACCCGATGAGCCTCGACACCGCACACGGCCACCGCAACGGGAGTGCCGGATCGGCGGCCCGCCGCGTCCTCGACACCCTCAGGAGCACCAGCGGGGCCGCGCCCGTTCCGCTGCGCGGCATGGCGCTGCTGGCGGATCGGGTGCTCAACAAGGACGCCGCGTTCACGGATGCCGAGCGTGACGCGCTGGGCCTCCGGGGGCTGCTGCCGCCCCGCGTCGTCGATATCGAGACACAGGTCAACCTGGAGCTTGAGCATGTGCGGCGCAAGGGCGACGACCTTGAGCGCTACATCGGCCTCGCCGCCCTGCAGGACCGCAACGAGACGCTCTTCCACCGTGTCCTGCTTGAGCACCTTGAGGAGCTCCTGCCGATCGTCTACACGCCAACCGTCGGGCGCGCGTGCCAGGAGTTCAGCCACCTGTACCGGCGGCCCCGCGGCGTCTGGATCACGCCCGATGACGTGGAGCGGATCCCGGACATCCTCCGCCACGGTGCCCATGACGAGATCCGGCTCATCGTCGTGACCGACAACGAGAGAATCCTGGGTCTCGGCGACCAGGGCGCCGGGGGCATGCCCATCCCCATCGGCAAGCTGGCCATCTATTCCGCAGCCGCCGGCGTCCACCCGGCTAACACGCTGCCCGTCTCGCTCGACGTGGGGACGGACCGGCCCGAGCTGCTCGCTGATCCGCTCTACGTTGGCTGGCGTCGGCCGCGGCTGCGCGGTGCCGCGTACGACGAGGTGGTTGAGGCGTTTGTCGCGGGCGTGCGCGAGGTGCACCCGCGGGCCGTCCTCCAGTGGGAGGATTTCAAGCAGCACAACGCCATCCGCCTGCTGGAGCGCTATCGCAACTGGATCTGCTCGTTCAACGACGACATCCAGGGCACGGCGGCCATCTCCGTGGCAGTCATCCTCTCTGCACTGCGATCTACTGGCCGCACGCTGGGCGACGCCCGGGTGGTGCTGGCCGGCGCGGGTGCGGCGGGGACGGG
>JANYAA010000148.1 GCA_025355255.1 Chloroflexota bacterium
GCCCATCGAGGGCCGCGATGAGTGGCTCGCCGCCGCGGCCAGGCGCTTGGCATGAGAGACGGGTATCTGCGCAGCGCACTCTCGCGGCCCGCGACCCAGCGCCAGATGGACGTCCTCGCTGCCTTCGTTGCCGCTGGCGGCTCCGTCCATGATGCGGCCGCGCTCGTGGGCATTCGGCCGAGCACGGTCAAGCGTCACCTTGCCGACCTGCGCGCTCGATCGGGCCTTTCCACCGAGCAGCTGATCTATCGGGGGCGGGCCGAGGGGTGGCTCATGGTCCCGAGCCTCGATCCCCAGGCGAGTTCGAACCCGGTAACACCCCTTCACGGCACGCGACGGTAGGGCCGGTCGGGAGCAGATCAGCAGATCTGCGGCAGGCGCCACCAGGCCGACTCAGTGGGTGCAAGACCTGGCAGGACGCCAGGTCGGAGCACCCGGCGGCGATCGGCTAGGCCGGCGTGCCGGTGGGTTGCGGGATCAGCCCGAGCTGCATGAATTGCCCGAAGACGTCGACGACGTCCCAGTGCTCCGCTAGCTTGCCGCTCTCGACGCGCCAGATCTCGATCCCGGTCGTCCGCGAGCTTCGATGGGTCGCGGGCATGCCGAACAGTGGCCCGATGTGCGTGCCGGTCTGCGTCCAGCGGAGGACCACCTTGTCATCCTCGGCGATGACGTCGTCGACGCTGAACACGAAATCGAACGCCTTGAAGAGCATCGTGTAGCGATCCCGGATTCCGTCGATGCCGGTCCCCTGCCCTGGCAGCGGGCTATGCTCGATGTAGTCGGGCGCGGCGAGCTCGTCGAGCAGATCGAGGTTGCGGCCGTTCAGCACCTCCTCGATAACGCGCCTGGCGAGCACCTTGTTTGTCTCGGTGGACATGATCGTCTCCTATGTGTTGCCAGATGGACCGATCAAGCGCCGGTCGGTACGCCGGGTTCCGCGCCGGGAGCGCGGTAGTCGATGGCGGCTGACTGCTTCAACGCCTCGAGGATCTCATCCACGCTCAGGAGAACCGTGGTTTCGAGCCGCGAGTGGGCGCCGGCGGCGATCGTCGCAATCTGCGTGCTGGTGACCGCTACGCGGCTGGGCGCTTCCCAGAGGGAAACGCCGTCGTACTCCCCGAGCGAGTACCAGAGGCCGTGAAGCCTTCCGCCCACAGCCTCGATCGATTGCCGAACCGCATCGGTTCGGTCTTCGGGCCGTTGCCGCAGGCGCGCCCATGTCTCGGGCGAGTAGCTGAACCGTGTCAGGAACATCGGCATCTTGGTACCTCGTGGTGCTCGACCGAACACCTTTCGATCGCTGCCCGAGTGTGGGAGGCTTGCGATCGCCGGTCCATGAAACATTCACCGAGTCGGTCACCGAGTTGGACACCGTCGTGAAGGACTTCGTCGCGCCTACACCCACCCAGGCGATCGGCGACCTCCTCAGGCAGCATCGCATCGACTCGGGCTTCACCCAGCAGGACCTCGCCGAGCGGGCCGCGATCAGCACGCGAACGGTCAGCGACATCGAGCGTGGCCTGCGGTCCGGCGTCTACCGGGACACGGCGAAGCGTCTCGCGGACGCGCTGCACCTGGAGGGATCGACACGCGCGACCTTCGAGCGTGCCGCCCGTCGGGCGCCGACAGCGAACGCGCACCGGTCAGGGACGGACGCCGCTCGCCGCCCCGGTCCAACCGACCTACCCACGCCGCTCACACCCCTGATCGGGCGCGATGACGAGGTGGCAGCCGTCGTCGCGGCGCTCCAGTCGCGAACGGTCCGTGTCTTGACGATCTTGGGGCCCGGTGGGATCGGCAAGACCCGCCTCGCCATCGAGGTGGCCAACCAGCTCGGTGGGTGGTTCGCGGACGGCGCCGGTTTCGTGCCACTCGCCGTCACCCGCGATCCGGCGATGGTGCCAGGCCTTATGGCCCGCGAGATTCGCCTCACGTCGGTGAGAAAGCCGATCGAGGAGGCCCTGCGCGATTACCTGCGCGGTCGAGAGATGCTCCTGGTGCTCGATACCTTCGAGCACCTCTTGTCCGCTGCGGCGTTCGTCGCGGAGCTCGCGGTTGCTTGCCCGCGTCTCACGCTCCTCGTCACCAGCCGAACGCCGCTCGGAATCCGGGGCGAACACGAGATACGGCTGGAGCCGCTCGCCGTTCCACCGCTCGGCGTCGATGTCGCCGGGCTCGGCAGGTACCCGGCCACAGCCCTGTTCCTGGAACGAGCCCGCGCTGTGAAGCCAGACCTCGCCCTGGATTCGAGTTCGGTCGCGACGATCGTGCAGGTCTGTCGGCGGCTTGAAGGGCTACCGCTCGCGCTCGAGCTCGCGGCCGTGCGGCTTCGACACATGCCGCCTGCGGCGCTCCAGGCGGCGCTCGACCACCGCCTCGATGTGCTGGTGGGCGGTCCCCGCGACCTACCTCCCCGGCTGCAAACGATGCGCGGCGCCATCGCCTGGAGTTATGAGCTGTTGCCGCCGGGGGTCCAGCGCCTCTTCCGCATGATGTCCGTCTTCTCGGGAGGCTGGACCTTCGCCGCCGCGGAGTCGGTCCGGCACGAGGGCGGCCGGGGGCTGCTCGAGGCAACGACGACCCTCGTAGACAACAACCTGATCGCCCTGGATGAGAGGGCCCGCGACGAGCCGCGGTTCCGGATGCTCGATGTCATCCGCGAGTTCGCAGCCGAGCAGGCCGAGGCGCACGCCGAGGCAGACGAGCTCGGCGCTCGTCACGCCGCGCTTTTCGCTGACCTGGCGGAGGTCGCCGAACACGATCAGGGCGGACCCTCGCAGGAGTCGCAGTACCGCCGGCTCCAGCTGGAGCAGGACAACATGCGGGCGGCGCTCGCCTGGGCGGTGGCTCGCCACGAAGCTCGGCTCGCGCAGCGCCTGGCGGGCGCCCTGTGGTTGTACTGGCGTCGGAATGGCGACTACACCGAAGCTCGGCGCTGGCTCGATCAGGCCCTCGCCGTCGCCGGCCCGGACCAGCGTGCTCCGGGCGCCCAGGGCACTCCCGCTGACGCGCCCATGTCGGACGGGGCGTCCCGGCGGAAGGTGCTGTGGGGCGACGCCTGGATCAGCTACTACCAGGGCGACTATCCGCACGTCCGGCGGCTCGGTCAGGAGCTGCTGCAGCTTGCACGGCAAGAGGGGGACCGGGTCGGGATCCGCAACGGCCTCACGATCGAGGCGCTCGTGGCGATGGCAGACCAGCGCTTCGACGATGCCCTGGGCCCGCTCGAGGAGAGCGTCGGGATCTGCCGGCAGACCTGCCCTCCTTGGCTGCTGGCGACCTCGTTGCTCGTCCTCGGTCAGGCGACTCTCCACGGGACGGACCTGGCGCGCTGCCGAACGGTGCTCGAAGAGGCGCTGTCCATGTACGAGCGGCTAGGCGACCGGCTGTTCGTCGCGCGGACGAACGGCTATCTCGGCTACGCCTCCCTGCTGGGCGACAGGACGAGGGCGGCAAGACGACTGTTCGCTGCGAGCCTGCGCGAGTTTGCGCAGCTCGGCGAGCGTTTCGGGATCGCGGAGGAGTTGCAGGCCACGGCGGCGCTTGCTGCAGCCGATGGACGGGACGAGCGCGCTGCCGTCCTCGCGGGGGCGGCTCATGGCGTGTGGGCGTCGATGTCCGCGCAGCCGCTCGCGCCCGATCGTCCGCTCGCCGGCCAGTATCTCGATCCAGCGCGCCGCCGCCTCGGCAGCGCTGCCTGGCGGTCCGCCTATCGGAAGGGGCAGGCGATGGACTTGGCAGTTGCCGTACGGCTCGCACTCGGATAGGACACCTCCCCGCAGCCTCACGACCCTGTTGGCCTCAAACCCCAGCTTTGGCGCTGGGACATCCGCTGCCGGAGGGTCGGTCCACGACGTGAGCCTGTCCTCTTGGAAGAGCCATTCAAGACCGGCTGTCACGCCCCCGGCGCTCCCAAGACTGATCCCTCAGGCCTAGCACCGCAGGCGAATAGACCGCTTCGCCCCCTTCATTCACGCTCATCGCGATGTCGACGGGCGTGCATTTGAGCGTCACCAGTGTCAGACGCGGCACGGCGTGCAGGCGTGGCGAGCGGTGACGCTCTGCGCCGTCCTGACGAGCCGCGCTGGGAGTCGTTGCGCCAAGTACGCACGAGCCTCCAACCGCAGCCGTGACAACGCCCTGCGCAGCACGCGCGCGCAGCGAAGCGGTCGACCGGGTGATCCGGACATGTGACAACGGGCACGCACCGGCGCGCGTCGCGTCCGGGACGCGGTGCGCGGCGTGCGAGCGGCGGCGCACCTCGCGCCAGGCGCGCGGCTACGGGGCCGCCCACAGCCGGGCCCGCGCGGCGCTCGCGGCGATGCTGCCCGCGCCCTGCGCCTGCGGGTGCGGCACCGTCCTGGACGTCGCTGCCGACTGGGTGGCGGCGCACCTGGTGGATGGCGACCCATCCGCCGGCTGGGCAGCGATGTGCCGCTCCGGCAACGAGCACATGAAGCGCAGGGGGTGGGGTAGCACCTCGGAGGGCGTCCTTCCCGCGGGTACCCGCGCAGCGGGATTGAGCAGGCACGGTCGAAAGGCGGATCTCCGCCCGGCTGGGGACTGACGAGGGACAGCATCATCGACGCCGCGATCGAGCATCGCGAACCCGATGGGACCTGGTCGACCCAGG
>JANYAA010000161.1 GCA_025355255.1 Chloroflexota bacterium
CGGCCGTCATCGATCTGCGGCCAACGCCCCCGTCCCGCACCGCGGCGCCGGCAGCGGGTGTCAGGCCAGCCGGGGGGGCTGGCATCCAGATCGAGGCGTCGTCGGTGTAGACGGGGTCCTTGCCCACGGCCCGCCATCGCCAGAGGCCAAGCCCGAGGACGATGAGGAGGATGGCCGGCGCCACCACGAGACCAAGCACCGCGTTGAGCTGGCGGGCCCCGTTGAGCTTGGCGGCGTGATCGGGCGTTGCGGCGGCGTCGATCTTGCCCATCGCCGCCGTCAGTGCCCCGTCAAGGTCGCAGGCCTTCAGCATCGGCAGCATGTCGTTCTGGTAGATCGCCTGCCGCTCGTCATTCGAGAGGTAGGCAGCCTGATATCCCGGACCCGCAAACAGCTCAACCTGCCCGTGGCACGGGTCGCTCTGGTTGAGGTCGAACAGGATGACCAGGCCGTCGTCGAAGCCCTTGCGCCCCACGCCCCACTGGTCCATGAGCTTTCGGGCGTCGCTGTTGGCCTCGGCCGTTGTGCGCGGCAGTGGCACAAGCTGGGTGTAGACCACGATTTCGGCGCCAGTGCGCGCTTCGATGGCGTCGATCTGCTGCTCCGTCCGCGCCACAACGTCCTTGGACAGGGCCTCGGCAGTGTCGTACACGGCCTGGTTGTTCACGGGCGCCGGGAACGGCGGCCCCGCGGCGATCAGCGCGGGCGCCAGCGGCAGGACCAGGAGTCCAACCGCTGCGGCGGCAAGGAGCAGGCGGCGCACGATCAGTCCTTGACCACGAGGCCGATCACGGTGGTGACGAGGCTGATGATGATTGAGGCGAGAAACGCCATGACAATCGCCTCGATGGAGATCCCCGCCTTGGGGAAGCCGGCGATGCTGAACCCGATCTTGAGGAGCGTGCCGCCGATCCAGGCGACGCCCAACAGCAACACCGTGTTGATCACCCAGGTGAATGCACCCATCGTCATGAAGTTGATCGGGAAGGCGAGCAGCTTGAGCACAGGCTTGAGGAACGCGTTCACGACGGCGAAGACGAAGATCAGAATGACCAGGTGGCCGATGTTGCCGTCGAGCGTGACCTTCGGCAGCAGGAGGGTGGCCACGATGAACGCGATCGCCGTCCCGACGATCCCGATGACGATGCCCTTCATGCCGAGCCTCCGTTCGTGCCTGCAGCGTGGCCGCCCCTGACCGCTGGCGATGTCGGCCCAGATGATGGCAGATGCGCCGCCTGCCCGGTAGCCGCAACACCTGTGCGGCCGTGGCGGGCTAGACTCGGCACGAACCTCACCAGAGCCTCCGGAGCTGCCGTGCCCGCCTTCGCAGACCTCGTCGCCGCGTTCGCAGACGAGCTCTTCGTCCTTCAGCCGCTCCATGCCACGGGCATCGGCGACCACCGCTATGACGACCGCTGGCCGGACATGTCCGAAGACGGACGGGTGGCGCGCTTGGCCGCGTGGGAGCGCTGGACGGACGTGTTTGCGGGGCTGGACGCCGCCACCCTGACACCCGATGAGCAGGTTGACCGCGACGTCGTGCTGGGCGAGCTTGCTTCGATGCGCTTTGCCGAGTCGGAGCTCCGTGAGGAGGCGTGGGATCCGCTGGCCTGGGTCTACCTGCTGGGCTATGGGCTGCACTCGCTGCTCGCACGCGACTTCGCCCCGCTCGCGCGTCGCCTCGTCTCCTTTGCCGGCCGGCTGGAGGGGATCCCAACCGTCATCGCGCAGGCGCAGGCCGTCTCGGGCAGCCATCCCACCCGTCCGGTGTCCAAACTGCATGCCGAGGTGGCCGTCGCCAGGATCGGCGGGATCGTGGGGCTGGTCGCTGAGGGGGTAGCGGCGGCGGCGTCTGCGGCTGACGCAGGCGACCCTGAGGTTGCGGTGCTGCTGCCCCGGCTTCGCGCCGCGGCGGTGGGGGCAACGGCCGCCATTGAGGGGATTGGGCAGCACCTCCGCACGGTCGTCGTCGTCGAGACGCAGGGCAGCCCGCTGCTTGGCCCGGCGCTGTTCGCGGCGAAGCTCCGCCATACGCTGGGCGATCCGTCCATCACTCCCGAGATCGTCTTGGCCCGCGCTGAGGCAGAGTTCGCCCGTGTCCGGGCTGAGATGGTGCGGCTTGCCCGCGGCGCCTGGTCTGGGTACCGGCCGGGCGAGCCTGAGCCCGCCGACGAGGGCGTGCTGGTGCGGGCTGTGCTGGACGCGATCGCGCTGCGCCATCCGCGGCCCGACGAGCTGGTGGACTACTGCCGCGCCGAGCTTGCGCGCATCGAGGCGTTCTGCCTCGAGCACAACGTCATCACGCTGGCGGAAGAGCCGCTGGAGATCGCCTGGACGCCGGAGTTCATGCGCTCCTTTGGGGGCGCCATGCTGGAGTCGCCGGGCCCCCTTGACGTGGGCCAGAAGGCGTTCTTCTCCATCACCCCGGCGCGCGAGGGCTGGGGCCCCGATGACATCGAATCCTGGCTGCGCGAGATGAACGACCAGCAGCTGCGGCTCCTCACGATCCACGAGGCGGTGCCCGGCCACTACCTGCAGGGCGTGTACAGCAATCGCAGCGCGTCGCTGGCGCGGCGGATCTTCTTCTCGGGGCTGTTTGCCGAGGGCTGGGCCGTCTACGTGACGCAGGTCATGCTGGACCGGGGCTACGGCGACGGGTCCGTGGCGCTCTGGCTCAGCCATTGGAAGTACTACCTGCGCGCGGTGGTGAACGCCATCCTGGACGTGCGGATCCACACGACGGGCATGACGTCCGACGAGGCGATTGCGCTGATGGTGGAGGGCGGCTTCCAGGAGCGCTCCGAGGCCGTGGCGAAGGACGAGCGGGCGCGGCTCTCGGCCACCCAGCTCTCCACGTACTTCCTGGGCTCCGTCGGGTTCTGGGACATCGAAGACGAGGCGCGCCGCCGGGCGGCCGATACCTCAGGCGCCGGTCGTGACGCCGTGCCGGCGCCGCGCGTGGTGGGCGGCTACCCGCGCACGCCGGGATTTGACGAGCGGGCGCACCTGGAAGCCGTGATCTCGCACGGGTCACCGCCGGTGCCGCTGCTTCGCCGGATCATCCTGGGCGAGGGCTGACGGCGAGTTCGCCTGCCGGCGCCCGCGTGCGCCCGCGTGCGCCCGGCACCGAAATTGCCGCTCGTCCTCCCGGAGGACGGTAACCAAGACCGCGAGCGCGCCAAGCGGCTGCGCGCGCCGACGCCACGCGCGAGCCGGGTTCGAATTCCCGCCTACCGCCCTCCGGAGGACCGTAGACAACTGTCTACGCGTTACCGTCCTTCTGGCGGACGGGTCGCGAAAGCTCGGCCCGCAGTTGGGCGCTCCCGGAATGCGCATGTGGCGAGCGCTCTGGAAGAGAGGCTGGCCGCTTCGGCCGCTCGCCTCTCCGCTGCACGCACGGCCGTGGACGCTACTTGGCCGCCAATCCCCGGAATGCGCTGCCGGGGAGCGCTATCTGCAGCCGCCGCCGATACGGCTCGCCACACGAGCAATCCGGAGTTCCGGCGAGGAATGGAGGTTGTAGCGCTCACGTGGCGAGCATTCCGGGATGGCCGCCGGCTCCGACTTCCAGAAGGCTCGCCATGGGGACATTCCGGAGCAGCCGATCCGCCAAGGGGCCCGATTGGGCCGATCGGCCCTGAATTTGGGCGGCGCACGGCCGATTCGACCCGCAGAGCCTGACTACCGGGCCGCCTGGACCGGTCCGAACGGACGCGACCCGACCGCTCGCACAGCGCACAATCTGAGGTACGCGTGCCGCCCGATGGCCGTGTGATTCCGTGTCCCTCTGCAGTGACGGCCTTGAGGTTGGGCACTGCCGGAAAGGAAACAGCATGCCGATGGACCAGAAATGGGAGTGCCTCGACGGCAACGAGGCCGCCGCCCGCGTCGCGTACGCGTATTCCGAGGTCATCTCGATCTACCCGATCACGCCGGCCTCGCCGATGGCCGAGTACTGCGACGACTGGTCAGCCGCCAGCAAGCCCAACTTGTTCGGCACCGTCCCGTCCGTGGTGGAGATGCAGTCTGAGGCCGGTGCCGCAGGCGCCGTCCACGGGTCGCTCCAGAAGGGCGCGCTCACAACGACGTTCACCGCGTCGCAGGGCCTGCTCCTCATGATCCCGAACATGTTCAAGATTGCGGGCGAGCTCACGCCGGCGGTCATCCATGTCGCGGCACGCACCCTCGCCACGCATGCGCTCTCGATCTTCGGCGACCACAGCGACGTGATGCACGCCCGGGCCACGGGCTTCGCGATGCTCGCAGCCGGGTCCGTCCAGGAGGCCCACGATTTCGCCGCCGTGGCTCACGCCGCCACAATGCGCGCCCGCGTGCCGTTCCTCCACTTCTTCGACGGGTTCCGCACAAGCCACGAAGTCAACAAGATCTCCATCTTGCCGCCGGAGACCCTCAAGGCGCTCATGCGCGAGGATGACCTGCTGGCGTTCCGCCGCCGCGGGATGACCTCCGAGGCTCCCGCAGTTCGCGGCACAGCCCAGAACCCGGACGTGTTCTTCCAGGCGCGCGAGGCCTGCAACCCGTACCACGACGCCGTGCCGGGCATCGTGCAGAACGTCATGGACGAGTTCGCCCAGCTCACCGGCCGCAAGTACGGCCTGGTGGAGTACAAGGGCGCGCCCGACGCAGACCGCGTGATCGTGGTCATGGGTTCGGGCACGGGCGCCGTCGAGGAGACGGTGGAGACGATGACGGCTGCCGGCGAGAAGGTGGGCATGATTGTCGTGCGCCTCTTCCAGCCGTTCCCGGCCGCCCAGCTGATGGCCGCGCTCCCCAAGACCGTCAAGACGATCGCCGTGCTTGACCGGACCAAGGAGCCGGGCGCCGTCGGCGAGCCGATGTACCAGGCGATCGTCACCGCGCTCACCGAGGCGATGGACGGCGACGACGCGCCGTTCACGCGCGCCCCAAAGATCATCGGTGGCCGCTACGGGCTCTCCTCCAAGGAGTTCACCCCGTCGATGGTCAAGCCGATCTTCGACGAGATGCTCGGCGCCAAGCCGAAGCGCCACTTCACCGTGGGCATCTACGACGATGTGACGCACCTCTCGCTGCCCATCAGCACCACGTTCAGCCACCCGCGTCCCGCCGGCGAGGTCCAGGCGCTGTTCTATGGCCTGGGCC